>NZ_JBQKUH010000063.1:0-24917 GCF_054968485.1 Leisingera sp. G5_S3_59_S7 | reverse complement strand
CGCCGCCGTAACTTCCAGGTCAGACCTTTACGGGCTGCGCAAGCTCCAGCAGCTGATCCAGATCCATATAGCGCTCCAGATGCTCTGCCAGCGCGTCCAGCGTCTCCTCGACGCCGTCCTCATAGCCCGCCTGGCTCTCATGCCCCAGTCCGGCCAGCACGCTGGCGCGGAAGGCGTCCGAGGAAAACAGCCCGTGCAGATAAGAGCCCTTCACTCGCCCGTCGGCCGAGGCCGCGCCTTCGGCCCGCCCGTCAATGTCCAGCCAGGCACGGGCGCAGTCGGCGCCCTCGGTGCGGCCCATGTGAATCTCATAGCCGCTCACCGGCAGGTTGCCGTTGCGGGTCACCGCCTCGGTCAGCGTCACCCGCTTTTCGCCTGCCATCACCGTGTGCACATCCAACAGGCCCAGGCCGTCCACCTTGCCGGGCCGCCCGTCGACGCCCTCGGGGTCGTCGATGGTCTTGCCCAGCATCTGGTAGCCGCCGCACAGGCCCAGCACATGTCCGCCCCGGCGGTAGTGCGCCAGAATGTCGATGTCCCAGCCCTGGCGGCGCAGGCAGGCCAGGTCGCCAATGGTCGACTTGCTGCCGGGCAGGATCACCAGATCCGCATCGCCAGGCAGGGCGCGGCCCGGCGGCACGATTTCCACCGTCACCGCAGGCTCTGCGGCCAGCGGGTCCAGATCGTCGAAATTCGCCATCCGCT
Organism: Leisingera sp. G5_S3_59_S7; assembly: GCF_054968485.1. Taxonomy (NCBI): domain Bacteria; kingdom Pseudomonadati; phylum Pseudomonadota; class Alphaproteobacteria; order Rhodobacterales; family Roseobacteraceae; genus Leisingera; species Leisingera sp. G5_S3_59_S7. The sequence goes on along the minus strand of NZ_JBQKUH010000063.1, from coordinate 24,212 downwards.
CCAGCTGCGGCACCACCACCTTGCAGGCGCCGCCCTGGCGCGAGGCGATGTCCATCATGTCCTCGGCCGGCAGCTTCCAGGCATCCCAGAACCAGGGCACCACGCCCAAGGACGGCCAGCCGGTGCGCGCGGCAATATCGTCCCGCCCGCCGTCAAACAGGCTCAGGTCGCCGCGGAACCGGTTCACCATGAACCCAACAACCCGCTCCAAGTCCTGCGGCTCCAGCACCGCATGGGTGCCGACGATCTGCGCAATCACCCCGCCGCGGTGGATGTCGCCGGCAATCACCACCGGAACCCCTGCGGCGCAGGCAAAGCCCATATTGGCAATGTCGTTCTTGCGCAGGTTGGTCTCGGCGGGGGAGCCTGCGCCCTCGATCAGCACCAGATCCGCGTCCGCCGCCAGCCGGTGGAAGCTCTCCAGCGCCGCCTCCAGGAGGCCGGATTTATCGCGCATGAACGACCCGGCGCCTTGGGTGCCGCGGCGCTTGCCCTGCACGATCACCTGGGCGCCGGTGTCGGTCTCGGGTTTCAGCAGCACCGGGTTCATGTCGGTATGCGGCGGGCGCATCGCCGCGCGCGCCTGCAAGGCTTGCGCACGGCCGATCTCGCCGCCCTCTGGGGTGACGGCGGCATTGTTGGACATGTTCTGCGGCTTGAACGGCGCCACCCTCAGCCCGCGCCGCACATAGGCACGCGCCAGCCCCGCCACGATGAGCGACTTGCCGACATTGCTGCCGGTGCCCTGGATCATGATCGAACGCGCCCGTGTCATCCTGTTGCCCACTCCCTGCCTGCGCCCCGTATGTCACGGGCCTGCATAGCAGCTTAGGCGGCGCCGTCCATGCCCGCTGTGCCGGAACCGTCCCGCGGCTGCTGCCGCGCGACAGGCTGACCCAACGGAAAGCCCGGGTGCGCAAAAGAAAAACGCGCCCCTGAAGGGCGCGCTTTTCAGCAATGCGAAGCAGGAGCCTTAGGCGGCTTCTGCCTGCGCAGCGTTGCGGCGTTCGCTTTCTTCACGCGACAGCGCAACCGAGGTCCGCACACCGCGGCCCACGAAGTCCATCAGGCCTTCCACAACCCGTTCGTTCGGGTCGATACCGGCGCAGGACAGCACTTCGCGGCCATCGCGCGAGCGCGCCCAGCGGGCGATTTGTTCCGGGCCATTGCCGTACTTCTTGTCGTCGGCGATGGCATCATCCAGTGCGGCCAGGACAACGGCTGCAAACAGTTTGCGGGCGCGGTTGCCTTGCTCGTTGTTATAAGCGGTGCCGTCTACGAAATCTCGCATCTCGTATCCCTTGTTGTTCTTGCTATTGCAATTTTCGGCGTAGCGCTGCTTATGGCGGAATTGTGACGATTCGGATAGGGCGCAGATGCATAGCTTTCATGCAAATTGCGCATACCTTATTCACTCATCTTCCATACCATATCCTTGTCTTGCCAGCGATCAGCCCGCCAGATATAGGGTCTTGCAAATTATCATCAACCATCTGAAAGGCATTTTCCCATGCCCAAGATCAACGGCAATGAAATCCGCCCCGGCAACGTCCTGGAACATAATGGCGGCCTTTGGGCAGCGGTTAAGGTCGATCACGTGAAACCCGGCAAGGGCGGCGCCTTTGCCCAGGTCGAGATGCGCAACCTGCGCAACGGCTCCAAGCTGAACGAGCGCTTCCGCTCGGCGGACAAGGTGGAACGCGTCCGCCTGGAGCAGAAGGACCAGCAGTTCCTTTACGAAAGCGACGGCATGCTGGTGTTCATGGACGCCGAAACCTATGAGCAGATCGAACTGCCCGCGGAGCTTCTGGGCGACCGCCGCCCGTTCCTGCAGGACGGCATGACCATCGTGGTGGAGTTCTACGAGTCCGAGGCGCTGAACGCGACCCTGCCGCAGAAAGTCACCTGCAAGATCGTCGAGACCGAGCCGGTTGTCAAAGGCCAGACCGCGGCGAACTCCTTTAAGCCCGCGATCCTGGACAATGGCGTCAAGGTCATGGTGCCGCCCTTCGTCGGCCAGGACGAGATGATCGTGGTGAACACCGAAACCATGGAATATTCCGAGCGCGCCTGATCCAGGCCGCGCCCCGGAAGCAGAAAGCCGCCCTCCCTCGGGGGCGGCTTTTTCTTTGCCCGCGGGGCCGCTAACCGGATCACCCGGCCGGCAGCGCCAGGCTGAACCCGCATTCATCCATCATCTTGCCATAGGCCGCTGTGAACCCGCTGAGCGACGCCTCATAGAGCATGTCGTTGCCCGCCCAGATCTCCACCCAGCTTCCCTGTTTCATCGCCTGCAGCATCGGCAGGTGATCCTCAAACCGCAGCACGCTTTCGGCCTCCGCCAGACCTTCCGCGCTGATCCAGGAGTTGATCCCGGCAGCGATCGAGAACGTCCGGTCGAAATCAAAGATGAAATCCACGGTGCCGCCCTGCTGCATCAGCGTCGGGTAATGGCGCGGCGCGTATTCCAGCACCCGGGCCATCGGAAAGAAATCCGGCGGGCCGGCATCGCCGGAAAACACCTCCAGCGCCAGGACCGGATCGCCGTCGCCGCCGGTCGCCGCGCGGCAGGTCAGGTAACTGTCCTGCCCGGTCTCATGCGGTTCGGTGGCGACGTGCCAGTCCTTGTAGTTCCAATACTCCGCCACGGCGGGGGAGGCCGCCAGGGCGGTCAGGCAAAAAACGGAAACAATCCGCATCAGTACATCCTTCTCGGCAATCGGCCGCAGCCGTTTCCCGCGACCGTAGCGCAATCAGATGAACAGAGGCTTGTCAGAAGCCAAGGGACGCCAGCCGGCTGTCCACCATCCCCCGGTAGCCGGCGCCGAACAGCCGCAGGTGCACCAGCGCGGGCCACAGCTGATAGATATGACGGCGCGCCTCATGCCCCGGCTCCAGCTGTCCGTAAGCCTCGTGAAATGCGGCAGGCGGGGCACCGAACAGATGCAGCATCGCCAGATCCGCCTCGCCGTGGCCCCAGTAACAGGCCGGGTCGATCAGATAGGCGCTGCCGCCGCTGAACAGCACATTGCCGGTCCACAAATCGCCATGCAGCAGGGCGGCAGGCGGCGCGGCGGGCAGCAGCTCCGGCAGACGGGCGCACAGCGCCTCAATCCGCAGCCGCAAATCGCGGGGCAGGGCGTCCGGGGCGGCCAGCAGGCGGCGGCCGGCCCAGAACGCCGGCCAGTCCGGCAGCGGCGCGTTGGGGATCGCGACGGCGCCAAAGGCATAGTCTTCCGCCCAGCCGTACTGCGGACCTGTCACCGAATGCAGCTGCCGCAGCGCAGCGCCCAGGGCCTGCCAGCCCGCCGCGCTGGCGGCGGTCTCCTTCAGCGCTTCCATCAGCAGGACATGACCGGCAACGCCCAGCACCTCCGGCGCAGGCACTCCCGCAGCCCGGATCGCGCCCAGCATCGCAGCCTCCGCCGCCACCAGCGGCCCGGTCTTGGCCACCACCCGGCGGCCATCGCTCAAGGACAGAAGCTGCACCTCTGACAGATCACCGCCGTGCAGCGGGCGGGCGCGCGCAACCTTGGCGCCCAGCAGGGACAAAACCGTCTGGTTCAGCCCGCTCACGGCTGCCAGGCGACGCGGGCGTCCCCGGCCTGCATCTCGCCCTTGGCGCGGTCAAACCGCAGGTAGGCGATGCCCTTGCCGCCCGATTGGGTGAACAGCGTGCCAACCGGCTTGCCCCCGGCAGTGATCTCAGTCCCCACCGGCGCGCTGCCCTCGACCTCGACCGTGCGGAAGCCCTTGCGCAGCTCGGTCTTGTGCTTCATCCGCGCGGTCACCTCCTGGCCGACATAGCAGCCCTTGCGGAAGTCCACCCCGTTCAAATCCTCGAACCCGGCCTCCAGGATATAGCTGTCCGGCCCCAGCTCAACGCCGGTTTCCGGAATGCAGTGGGCGACCCGGATCGCGTCCCAATCGCTGCCGTCATCGCCGCCTTCAGTGCCATACAGCCGCCAGCCCATCGCCGGGTGGCGCGGATCGGCCAGCGCGCCCTCCGGAGCCGCCCCGGTGCCGCGCCTGACCTGCAGCTCCGTCATCTCCACCTGCACATCGGCGCGCAGCCGGTACATGTTCAGCCGCTTCAAGAGGCCTTCGGCCAGCGACGCCTCCACGTCCAAGAGCACCGCATCGCCATCGGCGGCCAGAAAGAAATCCGCGATGTACTTGCCCTGCGGCGTCAGCAGCGCGGCATAGACCAGGCCATCGCCCAACCGGTCGACGTTGTTGGTGACAAGCCCTTGCAGGAAGCTCTTGGCGTCGCTGCCGCTCAGGCGCAGGATACGGCGGTCGCTCATGTGTTTTCTCCTGTGTGCCTCTGGGGGCGTTTCACTGCTTGGCCCAGTGATATAGGAAGCAGGGCGGAAGAAAACAGCAAATCCGCAGAGGAAGCCCTCCATGCCCGCGCCGGTCAGCATCGTGATCCCGACCCTCAACGCCGCAGAGGAGCTGCCAGCCTGCCTGGAGCATCTGATGGAGGGGCTGGGCGCCGGCCTGATCCGCGAGCTGGTGATCACCGACGGCGGCTCCGCGGATGAAACCCGCGCCATCGCCCAGGCCGCAGGCGCCGAATGGATCACGGGCGCGCCGTCGCGCGGCGGCCAGCTGCGCCGCGGCTGTGCGGCGGCCAGGGGGGAGTGGCTGCTGGTGCTGCATGCCGACACCCGTCTGGAGCCGGGCTGGGCCGCCGCAGCGGCGCAGCATTTGCGGGAGGGGCAGGGCAGGCCTGCCTATTTCCGGCTGCGGTTCCGGGCCCGCGGGCTGATGCCCGCCTGGGTCGCGGGCTGGGCCAACCTGCGCGCCCGCCTGTTCGGGCTGCCCTATGGCGACCAGGGTCTGCTGCTCCGCCGCGAGGAATACGAAGCCGCGGGCGGCTACCCCGATCAGCCGCTGATGGAGGACGTGTCGCTGGTGCGCCGTCTCAAGGGGCTGACCGCCTTGCCGTCAGCGGCGCTGACCAGCGCCGCGCGCTATCAGCGGGCCGGCTGGCTGCGGCGCGGGGCCAGGAACCTGTGGACGCTGGCGTGTTACTTTCTGGGGCGGGACACGCACAAACTGGCGGCTTCTTACAAGAAGTAGAAGAGAGGGCATCGCCCGTCCGCGGGCGGAAGCGAAGCGCCCGCCCATGGGGGCGGACGGGCGCTGCCCGGCCTTTCGGCCAGGCGGAACAGGTCATGATGACTACCCGAACACCTTGCGCGCAAAGCGGCGGAACCAGCGTTCCTTGCCGTTGTTCGCCGCGCCCTCCGGAACCTGCTCCGCCTGGGCGGCGATGCTGGAGGTGTCCACCACCGTCTTGCCGTCCTGGAATTGCAGCCGGTAGAGGTCGGCATAGATGCCGCCGCGCGCCAGCAGCTCGTCATGGCTGCCCTGATCCACAACCTGGCCGCGGTCCATCACCACGATCTTGTCGGCGTTGCGGATGGTCGACAGCCGATGCGCGATCACCAGCGTCGTGCGCCCGCCCGCCAGCTTGTCCAGCGCCTGCTGCACCACCTTCTCCGACTGCGCATCCAGGGCCGAGGTCGCCTCGTCCAGCAGCAGCACCGGCGTGTTGCGCAGCAGCGCCCGCGCGATCACCACCCGCTGCCGCTGGCCGCCCGACAGGGCAGAGCCGCGCGGGCCCACGCGGGTTTCCAGGCCATGCTCCAGCTTGGGCAGGAAATCCGCCACATGCGAGGCGTCCAGCGCCGCCTGCAGCTCCTCATCGCTCACATCGGTGCGCCCCAGCACGATGTTTTCACGCAAGGTTTCGTCAAACAGCATCGCGTCCTGCGTCACCACCGAAAACAGGCTGCGCAGATCCGCGGTGTTCAGATCGGTGACCTCAACCCCGCCGACGGTAACAGACCCCGTCTGCGGATCGACCATCCGGGTCAGCAGGTTGAAGATCGTCGATTTGCCCGCGCCCGAGGCGCCCACCAGCGCAGTGGTCTTGCCCGCTTCGGCCTCCAGCGCCAGCCCGTTCAGGATCCTGGCATCGCCATAGGCCAGGCCGACGCCTTCCAGCTTGATTTCCGGCAGCCCCTCCGGCGCCGGCTTCGGCGCGGCAGGCTCGCTCAGCAGGATCGGCGCATCCAGCAGCTCCTTGATGCGCTCCAGCGCCGCCGCCGCGCCCTGCCACACGCCCGAGATATTGGCCAGCCGCCGCATCGGTTCAAACGACAGGCCGATCGAGGTGAAAAAGCTCATGAATTGGCCGACGGTCTTTTCCCCGGCAATGATCTCATTGCCGCCATACAGCAGCACCGCCATAAAGCCGACACCGGCCATGATGTCGGTCATCCCGGAGATCGAGGAGGTGCCAAAGGCCGCCTTCACCTCGGAGCGGACAAATTCGTCCTGGCGTTCGCCGAACCGGCGGGCCTGATACTCCTCCAGACGGTTCAGCTTGACGGGCACGATGCCGTGGAAAATCTCGTCCAGCCGGGTCGCCAGATCAGCCCCCAGATCCCGCGCCCGCGACGCCTTCTTGCGCACATAGCGCTGGATCGAGGCGATCGGCAGCAGCAGCACCGGCACCCCGATCAGCAGGATCAGGGTCCAGCGCCAGTCGATGCTGAAGGCCACGCCCAGCACCGCCACCAGCGCCACCAGATCGCGCCCCGCGCCGGTGATCACCGCCTGCCAGACCGCGTTGATCGCATTGACGTCCGATTGCACCCGCTGGATCAGCAGCCCCGGCGGGTGCTGCTGGTGAAATGCCGGGTCCTGGCGGATCAGGCGCGCCAGCATGTCCTTGCGCAGATGCGCGGCAGAGGTTTGCGATACCTTGCTCAGCAGCACCTTCTGGGTGACGCTGGACACGCCCCGCAGGGTGAAGATCGCCAGAAACGCCAAACTGACCCAGACCAGCGCGTCGGAGTTGCCCGCGACAAACACCAGGTCGAACATCGGCTGCATCATATAGCCGAGCGCGCCCATGGTGGCGCCTTCCACCAGCATAAAGATCACGGCGACGCCCAGCAGCCCGATGTAATGACGCAGGTATCCGCGCCACAGCCAGCCGAACAGCTCCTTCGAGGACTTGTGCGGTTTCTGACTCATTGCAGCGATTTCCGGCAGGAAATTCGTGTCATTGCGGGCCTTTCCCTGTCGTTCCTGCGCCATTTAAGCAGGTGGGCAGCAGGGCGCAAGCAATTCGCCGTGACGCAGCGCTCTGCGGAATTGACCCGGCGCGCCGTGCGGCTAGTGTGGCAGGACAGATCAACCGCGGCGGGCAGGGGTGTCTTCCGCGCTGCAGGGAACACCTAAGATGAACGGATCAGTGAACGTGTCGGCAGGCCGGTCTTACCTGGCCATCCCCGGGCCTTCGGTCATTCCGGACCAGGTGCTGCAGGCGATGCACCGGGCCTCTCCCAATATCTACGCGGGCGAGCTGGTGGAGATGACCGCCACCCTGATCCCCGATCTGCGCCGGGTGGCGCGCACGCAGCATGAGGTTGCGATTTACATCGCCAACGGCCACGGCGCCTGGGAGGCCGCGCTGCAGAACACCCTGCAGCCGGGCGACAGGGTGCTGGTGCCCTCCTCAGGCCGGTTCGGCATCGGCTGGGCGGAAATGGCCCAGGGGCTGGGCGTCGAGACGGACATCCTGGACTTCGGAAATCACGCGCCCTGGGACATGGACCGGATCGCGGCAGCGCTGGCCGCAGACACCGGCCACCGCATCAAGGCGGTGCTGGCGGTGCATGCCGACACCTCCAGCTCGATCCGCAACGACGTCGCCGCCCTGCGCCGGGCGCTGGACGCCGCGGGCCACCCGGCGCTTTTGATGGCCGATTGCATCGCCTCGCTCGGCTGCGACCGGTTCGAGATGGACGGCTGGGGCGTCGATGTCATGGTCACTGCCTGCCAGAAGGGGCTGATGGTGCCTGCGGGCCTGGGCATAGTGTTCTTCAACGCCCGTGCCGCCGAAGCGCGCCGCGCACTGCCGCGGATCAGCCGCTACTGGGACTGGGAGCCGCGCGCCAACCCGGAGGAGTTCTATCAGTATTTCGGCGGCACCGCGCCCACCCATCACCTCTACGGGCTGCGCGCCGCCCTGGACATGATCCACGCCGAGGGGATGGAGGCGGTCTGGGCCCGCCACGCCCATCTGGCCCGCGCCATCTGGGCCGCTTGCGAGGCCTGGGGCAGGGAGGGCCCGCTGCGGATGAATGTGCCGGACCGCGCCTTGCGCTCCCACGCGGTCACCGCACTGCGGATCGGATCGCCGCTGGGCACTGAGCTGCGGATGTGGCTGGAGCAGAACCTGGGCCTGACCCTGGGCATCGGCCTGGGCATGGCGCCGCCCCGCAGCCCGGACTGGCACGGCTTCTTCCGGCTTGGCCACATGGGCCATGTCAACGGGCATATGATCATGGGCCTCTTGGGCGGTATCGAAACCGGCCTCAGGGCGCTGGACATCCCGCATGGGAAAGGCGCGCTGGCGGCGGCCGCTACCGCGCTGGCGGGCGCTTAGCAGGCAGCCGGTTGCAGGCGCAGGGCGGCGTCACGCCTTCTGAGAGTTCAGCCGGATTTCCAGCCGGGTGATGAAATGGTTGATCAGCACCGCCAGCACCAGCACGGGAACCATCCCGTACATCACCCAGATCACAAAGAAGATCCACATCAGGTTGATCCCGGCAAAAGTGATCGCGGCAGTGAAGAAATCCGGCATGCCGTCCGGCAGTTCGTGGTCACGCATGACTTATCTCCAGGTACTACTGTAAAATGGTAGTACAGGAGTGGTGAATGTCCGGTAAAACCGCCGCGAGTGCTGCGCCGCTGGCGGGATTCAGCCTGCCCCGTGCGCAGCCTCCAGCGCCCGCGGCAGCGCGGCGGCAAAGGCCTCCAGCTCAGCGTCCGGCCCGCAGCTGACGCGGATGCAGCGGTTCTGCGGCGCCGCAAAGGGCATCCGCACAAAAACACCCTGATCCACCAGCGAATCCAGCACCGCCTTGGCAAACGCCCCGTCCCGGCCGCAGTCGATTGCCACGAAGTTGGTGGCCGAGGGCAGGGCGCTCAGGCCGTTTTGCGCGGCAATCTCTGCAATCTTCGCCCGCGCCCCCTCGATCTGCGCCAGCACCTGCGCCAGCCAGTCCTGATCCTGCAGCGCCGCCAGCGCGCCGGCCTGCGCCGCCCGGTTCATCCCGAAATGGTTGCGCACCTTGTTGAAGGCGGCAATCAGTTCCGGATGCCCCAGCGCATAGCCCACCCGCGCCCCGGCCATGCCATAAGCCTTGGAAAAGGTCCGCATCCGGATCACCCGGGGATCATCGGCGCTGACAGGCGCCGCGGTGCCTTCGGGCGCGCATTCCACATAAGCCTCGTCCAGCAGCAGCAGGCAGCCCTCCGGCAGCGTGTCCAGCGCCGCGGCAATGTCTGCGCCCCTGTGCCAGCTGCCCATCGGGTTGTCGGGATTGGCCAGATACACGATCCTGGCGTCTACCTCCGCCGCCCTGGCAAACAGCGCCGCGAAATCCTCGCGGTCGTCCTTGTAGGGCACCGTGTGGATCACCCCGCCAAATCCCGCGACATGGTAATTGAACGTCGGATAGGCCCCCAGCGAGGTCACCACCGCGTCGCCCTGGCCGATCAGCAGCCGCACCAGGCAGCCAAGCAAGCCGTCGATGCCTTCGCCCACCATGATGTTTTCCGGCTGCACCCCGTGATGCGCCGCCAGCGCCAGGCGCAGGTCATGGCTTTGCGCATCGCCGTATTTCCAGATCTCCGCGGCGGCCTGCGCCATCGCCTCCACCGCCCTGGGCGAGGGACCGAAAATGTTTTCATTCGCCCCCAGCCGCGCGGCAAAGGGCGCGCCGCGCTCGCGCTCATGGGTTTCCGGCCCGACAAAGGGCGCGGCGGCGGGCAGGGAGAGGGCAAGCGGGGTGTAGCGGGGGCCAGTCATGGCGGCAGATAACCCCAAGCGGCTGAGCGGGGCAAGGCCTGCCTGCCCCCACGTTGCACTGGAAACAGGTCCGGTTCCGGGGCAGGCTGCCCGGGAAATTTCAGCGGGGAGAAGACCATGGCCAGAGTTACCACCGGCTACAAGGACAACATCGCCTATGTCACGCTTGCCCGTCCGGACAAGCACAACGCGCTGGACGAGGAGATGGTGAACGCGATCATCGCCGCCGGACAGGAAGTGGCCGCCTCGGATGCCCGCGCGGTGGTGCTGTCGGGCTCCGGCAAAAGCTTTTGCGCCGGGCTCGACATGGCCAGCTTCGCCGTGCTGGCGCAGCGCGACCTCGACAGCTATGTGATGGACCGCACCCACCACGACGCCAACGCCTTTCAGGAGGTGGCGATGGTCTGGCGGCGGGTGCCGGTGCCGGTGATTGCCGCAGTGCATGGCGCTTGTTTCGGCGGCGGGCTGCAAATTGCGCTGGGCGCCGATATCCGCGTCGCCCATCCCGATGCGCAGCTGTCGGTGATGGAAATGAAATGGGGGCTGATCCCCGACATGGGCGGCATGGCGCTGCTGCCGCGGCTGGTGCGTTCCGACGTGCTGCGCCGCCTGACCTACACGGCGGAAAAGATCGGCGCGCAGCAGGCGCTGGACTGGGGTCTGGTGACCGAACTGGCCGGCAACCCGCTGTCGCGCGCCAATGAGCTGGCCGCCGCCATCGCTGCGCAAAGCCCCTCAGCAATCCGCGCCGCCAAGCGGCTGATCGCCCAGGCCGAAAGCGGCGCCTCCCAGGCCGAAGTGCTACTGGCCGAAAGCGCCGAACAGCTAGCGCTGATCGGCAAGCCCGACCAGATGGAGGCGGTCACCGCCCAGTTGCAAAAGCGTCCGCCGAACTTCCGCTGAGGGCAGGGCGGCCCGGTGCTGAACGCGGCTCCGGACCGTTTCCTCTTGCCCGGTTGAAACCGTCCTGCCGCCGGGCGGGGCGGCAGCGCCCGGCAAGGGCGTTTTTGCCGAAAAACAGCCTTGAAAACTGCAACGGCGGGTTTTTGCCAAATTTTACGTAAATCCGCCGACGCAAGCGGGAAACCGCCGCCTGCCGGCAGAATAATGCCGCGTAAAACCAGCGGAAAGACCTGTTAACCTTTTGGCAACCTCTGGGCGCAAAACCTGACTTCAAGAGGGCGCAACAGGGGCAGATCCAGCACCTGGCAGACGGACAGCGGGGGACCCGGACGACTGCGCGCACCCTCTGGAACTGCAGTGGAACCGGCCAGGCTGAGACCGCCCTGGGCCGGGCTTCAGAAAGGAGTGAGGCTGATGCATCTGGTGCGTAAGAAGTGGTTTATTTTGTTTGAGAGCGGCGCCTTGCTGTCCCGGACCGGGGACAGGATCACATATTTCTATGACGAGGCCCTGAGCTTCGGCAACCGTGAGGAGGCGCAGCGCTACCTGGCCTCAAACGAAAACCGGGTCAGCTGCACTGGCCTGCGCCCGTCGCTGACCGAAGCGGCGTGAGCGGATGGCTTGCCGCCAGCCGGGCCGCGGAACGGCACGCCGCGGCAGAGGCGCGGATGCCTAGTTCCGCCCGCTGGCTGCTCGCCTTCAGCGGGGTTCTGATCTCGGCCGCGGCGCTGGTGTTCTGGGTCTGGCTCGGCGGCGCCGGCCAGGCGCCGGCAGCGCAGCCCGGCTGGTTCACCCTGGCGGCGCTGCGCTATTTCTGGCTGCCCTTCCTCAGCGGCGCCGGCCTGGTGCTGGCGGTCTGCTGCGCCGGGCGCTCCGGGGTCTGATCTGCCGCCTGACCCCGGGGCGCAGGCCGGTCTGCGGGACCGCCCGCCCGCCTGCACACAAAAAGGGCCGCAGCCTTTGCAGGCGCGGCCCTCATCACATCTGGACGGCGGCTGGATTACAGCGACGCGTCGTAGATCTTAGAGATATTGGCGCCAAGCGCGGCGTCATATTCCTCATCGCTCATCGCCACATTCAGGCCCTCGGTCAGGGCGCGGCTGAAGGAGGCGATCATCTTGGGGTTCTGCGCCAGGCGCGCGCAGGCGTCATCGGTGGTGTAGCCGCCCGACAGCGCCACAACCCGCACCACATTGGCGTGGTCCGCCAGATCGTCATACAGGCCCGGCTTGGCCGGGATGGTCAGCTTCAGCGCCACCTTGGAATCGGACGGCAGGGCGTCCAGCTGCGCCTTGATCTCGGCCTTCAGCAGCTCTTCCGCCTCGGCTTTGGTGGCAGAGTTGATGTCCACTTCCGGCTCGATGATCGGCACCAGGCCGGCCGCAACGATTTGCTGGCCCACTTCGAACTGCTGCGCGACAACCGCCTTGATGCCCTCGGCGTTGGCGTCCTTGATGACCGAACGCATCTTGGTGCCGAAGATGCCCTTGCCGTTGGCGCGCGCCAGCAGCGCGTCCAGCTCCGGCATCGGCTTCATCATCTGCACGCCGTTTTCCTCGTCCGCCAGGCCCTTGTCGACCTTCAGGAAGGGCACCACGCCGCAGTCGTTCCACAGGAACTCGGCGGTCGGCTTGCCTTCGATCTCGCCGTCCATGGTCTTTTCAAACAGGATCGCGCCCAGGATGCGGTCCTGGGTGAAGCTCGGCGAGGTGATGATGCGGGTGCGCATCTTGTGGATCTCGGCGAACATCTCGTCGCCGTTCGAATAGGCGTCCTCGTTCACGCCATAAAGCTTCAGCGCCTTCGGGGTGGAGCCGCCCGACTGGTCCAGCGCGGCGATAAAGCCTTTGCCGTTGGCGATGCGGTCGAGTTGTGCCTGCTGTACGGAAGCGTCTTTGGCCATAATGCCTCACTCTCTTGCGGATGGTGTGATGTCTTGGCGCTGTCTATACCGTGAATTGCGCGGGAAACAACGGGGTGTTGCGCTAACGGAGGAAGGATTTCCGCGCATCGCGCGCCATGTTGCAGCGCATCTCCAGATCCGCAATGCGCGCCATCGCCGCCTTGCGCGCCTGCGGGTCCGTCAGGGCGGCATAGTCCTTGCGCGCCGCGTCCAGTTCCGCCTTCAGCCGGAACTCCTCCGGCACCACACCGGCCTGCGCCATGATCCGCATCCCCGCCGCCATTGCCGGGTCCGCCAGCGCCTCGCCGCTGCGGTCCGGCAGCGGCTTGCCTTCGCCCTCCAGCCCTTGCAGCTGCCCTTCGGCCTGCGCTTTGGCCAGCTGGCGTTCGATCAGGCTGCGGAAGGCGCGGGTCATGCGGAACCTCTCTGCGGTGCGGTGCGGCGCAATCTTACCAGCCGCAGCTCAACCCAGCCAGTCCTTGCGGTTGACGGCGTCATTCAGGGCAATCAGGTCCGCGCGCAGCTCCTCCAGCCCGATCGGCCCGCCCAGGCAGACCCGCACCGCCTCCTGCGGCAGGCCCGTGACGGTGAAGGCATCGCTGGGCATGATGCCGATCTGGCGGCCCGCCATGCGGCCCATCACCTCGGCGCGGCTGGTGCCGCGGGGCAGGGTGAGCCACCGGTTGAAGGCCAGCGGATCGCTGTCCGTGAAGCAGTCTTTCAGCACCTCCCCCGCCAGCGCCTGCCGTTCCGCGGCCGCCTTGCGGATGAATTTCTGGATCGCGGCGGCGGTGCCATCCTCGATCCAGCGGCCCAGCAGCGCCAGGTTCAAGGGCGACACCATCACATGCATCGAGCGCAGCGCCTGGCTGAACTGCCCCAGCACGGCGCGCTGCGGCACCGTGGTATAGGCCAGCCGCAGACCCGCGCCAAAGCACTTGGAGAGGCCGGCAATATGCCAGCCGAGATCGGGGATCAGGCTGCTGACCGCCTGCGGGGCGCCATTGTCCACAAAGCAATAGGCGTCATCCTCGATCAGCGGCAGGTCATGCTTTTGCAGCACCACGGCAATCTCCTGCCGCCGCTTGGCCGGCATGGTCCTGGTGGTCGGGTTCTGCAGCGTCGGGTTCAGGTACAGCGCCGCGGGCCAGTGGCCGGTGATGGCTTTCTCCAGCGCATCCGGCTGGACGCCGTCCTTGTCTCCGGCCAGTCCGATCAGCCGGATGCCCAGCCGCGCCGCGATGGACCGCAGCCCGGGATAGGTCACGTCTTCGCACAGCACGGTTGAGCCCGGCTCGCACAGGACCGTCAGAATCGCATAGATGCTGGCATGGGCGCCCGGCGTGATCACCAGCCGCTCCGGCACGCAGGGCAGGCCGTTGGCCTGCATCCAGTCCGCCGCAGTGGCGCGGTCCTGGGGGCTGCCGGTCACCGACTGGTAGCGCAGCAGCGGCTGCAGGTTGGCGGCGACATGCGCCAAGCCCTTCTGCATCCGCGCCAGCAGTGCCGGATCGTCCGGCTCCGGCGGCATGTTCATTTTCGGGTCTTCTTCCAGCGCCCGGCGCGGATCGGGGCGCCCGGGCAGGGCTTCGGCGGCGCGCACATAGGTGCCGCGGCCGACAAAGCTCTCGATATAGCCGCGCCGCACCGCCTCGGCATAGCCGCGCGACACGGTGGAGAAATCCAGCCCCAGCTCCTGCGCCACCCGCCGTTGCGGCGGCAGCCGGTCGCCGGGTTCCAGCACGCCCGCGTCAATGTCGGATTTGATTGCCTCGGCCAGCTCCAGATAGCGGGGGCGGGCGCCGTCCAGCCGGGCAGGGGTCCATTGTTTCATTGCCGTGTCTCCGAAACGGCATTGTGCCGTGATTGATTGGTTCAATGCAGGAGTGCGGCAATAAATGCAACATGAATGATTGCATATTGATTGCATTCAATCCGGGAATCGCGCTATCAGGCGGCGCAACCCAAGGAGACGCGCGATGACCGGGACCGACGTTTTGCACCAGGACCAGCGGGAGCTGAAGCCTGCGCTTCTGAAGGGGCTGCGGCTGCGCTGCCCGAATTGCGGCGGCGGCAAGCTGCTGCACAGCTATCTCAAGGTGAACGACAGCTGCACCGAATGCGGCCAGGAGCTGCACCATCAGCGCGCCGATGACGGACCGGCCTATCTGACGATCCTGGTGGTCGGCCACATCCTCGGCTTTGCGCTGCACATCGTCTACACCCAGATGCGCCCGGACCCCTGGACGCTGGCGATCATCATGTCGGTGATCACCGTGGGCGCCTCGCTGATCATGCTGCCGCGGATGAAGGGGCTGGTGGTGGCCTATCAATGGGCCAAGCGGATGCACGGTTTCTGAGCGCGCCAGGAGCCAATCAATCAAAAAGCAAAAGGCGGGCCAGCGGCCCGCCTTTTTCTGTTCTCTCCCAGCGCCGCGCAGCGGCGCCGGGCCCAACGGGACGGATCAATCTGCGATTGATCCGGGACGGGCGGGAGAGCCCGGCCTGCCTGGGCGTCAGTTTTCAAACACTGTGCCCCTGCGCTGCTTCATGGCGTTCACACGGCGCTGGAACTCTTTTGCGTCCCTGACTCCCTCCCTCACGATCAAGGCCAGCTTGCGGATCTTCTTTTCCATCTTCCCCTGCAGAAGCTGGGTGAATTCAACGAGTTCCTTCAAGCCGTTCTTTAAATCAGCTTTGTTCGCGTCAATGGCCTTATTCAGCTTTTTCAGCTGTTTCGCTTCCCGGTCGGAAATCGTTTTGGCGAGGCGCTTCTCATCCAGCGGGTCTGAATTTTCCCTGAGCCTGATCAGATTCTGGTTGATTTCAGAGATACGGCCGATGCCGGCATTGGAAAATTTTTTCAAGGCCTCGTGCAGGGCCTCAGCGGATGCCAGTGCTTTCTCTGCATCCTTGGGGTCTCCGACACAGTATCCTTTCACATAGTTTTTCTTGTACTCGTCAAAATCTTTTTGGAACGTGTCGAGCGCACTTCCGACGGCTTTGCCGCTTTTCTTCACCACGCTGTTCCCGGAGGCATTTGCGCATTTGACAAGTGCCCGCCATTCCTTGTTGTAAACCGTTTTGAGGGGGCTTTTAGAGATGGCGATTTCGCTGTCGAATTGCGATTTGAATTTTTGCAGCATTTTTCTGCCCTCGTCCCCGAACATATAGTCGATCGAGTACTTGTATTCCTTGAGAACGGCCTTCTCTTCTTTTCCGACCGACTTCTCGAGGGCGTCCCATGCCTTCACAACGTGTGAAAATTGCTTCTTGCCCTGACCCAGCTCTTTCAGCGCAGTCTCGTATTCTTTCCGCAGCTGTTCGGTGGTTTTCGCCATGTAAATATCCCCCTTACCTTCCGGCCCTCATAGGCAGGCGGAACGGGCCGGTGACTTGTTAACCATAATGCTGAAAGCCTAGAGGGCGCATCCGGCC
The DNA here is from genome assembly GCF_054968485.1 of Leisingera sp. G5_S3_59_S7. Lineage (NCBI taxonomy): Bacteria > Pseudomonadati > Pseudomonadota > Alphaproteobacteria > Rhodobacterales > Roseobacteraceae > Leisingera > Leisingera sp. G5_S3_59_S7. Next base: position 8,067 of record NZ_JBQKUH010000063.1, on the reverse strand, counting down.
GCGGTCAACATGGCCGCGGGAAAAGAAAAGGGCGCTGGCTGATGTGCCCGCGCCCTCAGTTCCAATTGCTGTGCTGCTTGTCAGACCAGACGCGAGGCGTCCTTGGCCGCGCGCACGAAACCGTCGAACAGCGGGTGCGGCGCAAAGGGTTTGGATTTCAGCTCCGGGTGGAACTGCACGCCGATGAACCAGGGGTGATCGGACCATTCCACGATCTCCGGCAGGCGGCCGTCCGGCGACATGCCCGAGAATTTGAGGCCGCATTCCTCCAGCTGCTCGCGGTACTTGGTGTCGACCTCGTAGCGGTGGCGGTGGCGTTCTTCGATGTGGGTGCTGCCGTAGACCTCGGACACTTTGGAGCCTTCCAGCAGCGTCGCGTCATAGGCGCCCAGGCGCATGGTGCCGCCCTTGTCGTCACCGACTTTGCGCTCGACGGTCATATTGCCCTGCACCCATTCCTTGAGGTGGTAGACAACCGGCTCAAAGCGTTTCTTGCCGGCCTCGTGGTCGAACTCTTCCGACCCCGCTTCGGAGATACCCGCCACGTTGCGCGCGGCTTCGATCACCGCCATTTGCATGCCCAGGCAGATGCCCAGGTAGGGGACCTTGTTTTCACGCGCGTACTGGGCTGCCTTGATCTTGCCCTCGGTGCCGCGTTCGCCAAAGCCGCCGGGCACCAGGATCGCGTGGAAGCCCTGCAGGTGCGGGGCGGCGTCTTCCTTGTCGAAGAGTTCCGCGTCGACCCATTCGATCTTGACCTTCACCCGGTTCGACATGCCGCCGTGGGTGAGGGCTTCGGCGATGGATTTATAGGCGTCTTCCAGCTGAGTGTATTTGCCGACGATGGCCACCCGCACTTCGCCCTCGGGGTTGTAGATGCGGTCGGCCACATCTTCCCAGCGCTCCAGGTTCGGCTTGGGGGCGGGGGCGATGCCGAAGGCATCCAGAACCGCCTGGTCCAGACCTTCGCGGTGATAGGCCAGCGGCGCCTCGTAGATGGATTTCAGGTCCTGCGCGGCAATCACCGAATCCGGGCGCACGTTGCAGAACAGCGCCAGCTTTTCGCGCTCTTTCTTCGGGATCGGGCCCTCAGAACGGCAGACCAGGATGTCCGGCGCCAGGCCGATGGAGCGCAGCTCCTTCACGGAGTGCTGGGTCGGCTTGGTCTTCAGCTCGCCGGAGGCCTTGATGTAGGGCAGCAGGGTCAGGTGCATGAAGATGCATTCGCCGCGCGGCTTGTCCTGGGCGAACTGGCGGATCGCCTCGAAGAAGGGCAGGCCCTCGATGTCGCCGACGGTGCCGCCGATCTCACACAGCATGAAGTCGACCTCATCCTCGCCGATGGAGATGAAGTCCTTGATCTCGTTGGTGACGTGCGGAATGACCTGAATGGTCTTGCCGAGGTAGTCGCCGCGGCGCTCCTTCTCCAGCACGTTGGTGTAGATCCGGCCCGACGAGATCGAGTCGGTCTTGCGGGCGGGAACCCCGGTGAACCGCTCATAGTGGCCGAGGTCCAGGTCGGTCTCGGCGCCGTCGTCGGTGACGAACACCTCGCCGTGCTCGAACGGGCTCATGGTGCCCGGGTCGACGTTCAGATAGGGGTCCAGCTTGCGCAGGCGGACGGAGTATCCGCGGGCCTGCAGAAGCGCCCCCAGAGCCGCCGAAGCCAGGCCTTTGCCCAGGGATGAAACAACACCGCCAGTGATAAAGATGAAACGCGCCATGAGTGTTCGGCTGCCCCCGTGAGAAGTCAGAATCTAGCTGCCCGGCGGTCCTCGGAATCAGTCCAAAAACCGCAGCATCACGGGACTTCATAAATAAAGGATTCGCACAAAAAGCGCAAGGGAACCGCAAGATGCTGTTGCGGCTCCTAAAACCCTCTCAAGGTGTAGTAGGTTAGTCGGCGCTGGGAACCAGCGGCGCGTTGTCGCCTTCGCTGGGCGGCAGCAGGTCGCTGCCCAGCGGTGCCGGCACCGCCGGGGCGCCGCCGTCTTCGGTTTGCGGAGCTGCCAGCCGGTCGGTGACCGAGGAACCCGCGGATTTCTGCGCTGCCATGATGGTCAGGGTGATCGAGGTGCAGATGAAGGCAATCGCCAGCAGCCAGGTCACCTTGCCGAGCGCGGTGGCTGCTGCACGGCCCGAGATGGCGCCGCCGCCGCCGCCGCCCATGCCCAGACCGCCGCCTTCGGAGCGCTGCAGCAGCACCACGGCAATGAGGCCGAGAGCCAGAAGAAGATGGATGATGAGAACAACGTTTTCCATGGGTCCCTGCGGCGGTTGGCTGAGTATCGGGCGGTAAATAGGCAAGATTGCCCGGGGGGGCAAGGGCGGAGTTTGCCTGACGCCGGGCAGCACATGTGACGTGCAGTCAGAGGCCGCTGTGCCGGTGCTTTGTGACTGGACGCAGGGGGTTGGGGCAGGGCAGAGTTTTTTCATGCCCCATGATCATCACGACCACCCGCACGCCCTTCTGCCGCCGGACCCTGCTTTGCGGGTCAAGGCGCTGGAAACGATTCTTGTACAGAAAGGCCTGATCGACCCCGCCGCGCTGGAGGAGATCATCGACACCTACCAGAACCGGATCGGCCCGCAGAACGGCGCCCGGGTGGTGGCCAAGGCCTGGAGCGATCCGGAGTTCAAGGCGGCGCTCTTGGCGGATGCCGATCCGGTGCTGGCGGAGCTGGGCTATTACGGCCGCCAGGGCGAGCATATGGTGGTGGCGGAGAACACCGCCGCACAGCACAATATGGTCGTGTGCACCCTCTGCAGCTGCTACCCGTGGCCATTGCTGGGCATTCCGCCGGGCTGGTACAAATCCGACTCCTACCGCGCCCGCGCGGTGCGCGAGCCGCGCAAGGTGCTGGCGGAGTTTGGTGTGGCCTTGCCGGAAGAGACCGCTGTGCGGGTCTGGGATTCGACGGCGGAGGTCCGCTATCTGGTGCTGCCGATGCGCCCTGAGGGCACAGAGGGGATGAGCGAGGAGAACCTGGCGGCGCTGGTCACCCGCGACAGCATGATCGGCACCGGCCTGGCGCGGCAGCCGGGGGAGGCGCCGGCATGACCCGGGTGCATGACATGGGCGGGCGATTCGGCGACGGCCCGGTGGTGCCCGAGGCGGAGGACGCACCGGTCTTTGCCGAGGACTGGCACGCCCGCGCCTTGGCGGTGACGCTGGCCTGCGGCGCGCTGGGGCAGTGGAACATCGACACCTCACGGCACGCCCGCGAACAGCTCTCGCCCAAGGACTACACGCGGTTTTCCTACTATGAGAAATGGATTGCGGCGCTGGCGGATCTCTTGGTGGAGAAGGGCGTGCTGACGCGCGAAGACCTGCAGGGCAAGGGCGCTGCCGGGCTGCATGCGCTGGCGGAGCGGGCCTTGAAGGCGGAGAATGTTGCCAGCGTGCTGGCCAAGGGCGGCCCGGCGGACCGCGCAGGCGGGCCGAAGCCGCGGTTCACGCCGGGGCAGGCGGTACGGGCGCGAATCCCCGCCGACAGCGCGCTGGTGAATGGCGGTCATACAAGGCTGCCGCAGTATGCCGCCGGGGCGCAGGGCTATATCCTGAGGCTGCACGGCACTCATGTGTTCCCCGACAGCAGCGCCCATGGGCTGGGCGAGGCGCCGGAGCCGCTTTATGCGGTGCGGTTTCATGCCAGCGCCTTGTGGGCGCATGCCGAACATCCGGAGGACGAGGTGGTGCTGGACCTGTGGCAGAGCTATCTGGAGCCGCTATGAGGGGATGTCCTGAGGTTGCAGCGCCGGAGCCGGTTTTTGCAGAACCCTGGCACGCGCAGGTCTTTGCGCTGACGGTGCATTTGAATGAGGCCGGGCGGTTCAGCTGGGGGGAGTGGGTGGAGCGGTTTTCCGCGACGCTCAAGCGCCATGGACTGAGCCGGGAGCTGGATGGCGGCGAGGATTACTTCCGCGCCTGGCTGGAGACGCTGGAGGTGTTTTTGGCCGAGGACGGCGCGGCCTCGCGTGCGGAGGCCGAGGTGATGCGCAGCCGCTGGGAGGAGGCGTATCTGAGTACGCCGCATGGCGCGCCGGTGCATCTGCGCGGCTGAGCGCGCGCAGGTTTGGCCGCCGGGGCCTGGGCGGCCTGGGCGGTTTCTTTTTGCCGTTTCTGTTTTTTCGTTCGCTTCGCGCCGTTTAGCGCAATGTCCCATTTAAGGGGGCGGCGCCGCCGGGTGGAGGTGGACAGACCCCGCGGGGGGCCTGCTCGGACAGGATATCCTGGACGACCCCCTTTTTATCAGGGCCGTTCTCCGGGTGTTGCGCAGGCAGCCACACAGATGCCTGCGCCTCGTATCATGGCCCCGCGCGCGGGAACCATGGCTGGGGGATCGCGATCGTCTGGGAGCATGGCATAGGGGCATGAGGGTCGCGTGAACGGGGCGTGCGGCGGGTGCGCAACACATGGCAGGTGAGCCAGATGATCAGGGCGGGCGCTTGCCCGCGGGGTGGCGCTGCAACGGCTGTGCATGGCAATTTATCCCTGCAAAGTCCGTACGGGTTATCAGCGGCACGCTGCCCTCTCCAGAGCGCCAGCGTCGTGCTGCAAGCACACCCCCGGCATGACGGGGCGGGCAGGCGCTCGCCCGGCGCCTGCGGCTTGATTCCGGGCGGGGAAGGCAAAGTACCCCGTGAATAAGCGCCTGCCGCGGCGAATTTGCGGTTCCACTGCCTGCGCAGCATCGCTATATGAGCGTGGGTTTGAACCAGACTGTAAAGGACCGGATATGGCCAATGTCGTCGTAGTCGGCGCCCAGTGGGGCGACGAAGGGAAAGGCAAGATCGTGGACTGGCTGAGCGAGCGTGCAGACGTGATCGCCCGCTTCCAGGGCGGCCATAACGCCGGCCACACGCTGGTCATTGACGGCAAGGTCTACAAGCTGCACGCGCTGCCCTCGGGCGTGGTGCGCGGCGGCAAGCTGTCGGTCATCGGCAATGGCGTGGTGCTGGACCCCTGGCATCTGATGAAGGAAATCGCGACCGTTCAGGAGCAGGGCGTGGAGATCACCCCGGAAACCCTGATGATCGCCGAAAACACGCCGCTGATCCTGCCGCTGCATGGCGAGCTGGACCGGGCGCGCGAAGAGGCGGCCTCCAAGGGCACCAAGATCGGCACCACAGGCCGCGGCATCGGCCCGGCATATGAGGACAAGGTGGGCCGCCGTGCGATCCGCGTTGCCGACCTGGCGGATGAGGCCACGCTGGAAGCCCGCGTCGACCGCGCGCTGCAGCACCATGACCCGCTGCGCAAGGGCCTGGGCGTCGACCCGGTGGACCGCGACGCTCTGATTGAACAGCTGAAAAAGATCGCCCCGCAGATCCTGCCGTTTGCGGCGCCGGTCTGGAAGGTGCTGAACGAGAAGCGCAAGGCGGGCAAGCGGATCCTGTTCGAAGGCGCGCAAGGCGCTCTGCTGGACATTGATTTCGGCACCTATCCCTTTGTCACGTCCTCGAACGTGATTGCGGGCCAGGCGGCCACCGGTGTCGGCATCGGCCCGGGCTCGATCGACTATGTGCTGGGCATCGTGAAGGCCTATACCACCCGTGTGGGCGAGGGCCCGTTCCCGACTGAGCTGCTGGACGCCGAGGGCAACCCGGACGCGGACGGCGAGCGTCTGGGCACCCGCGGCCATGAGTTCGGCACCACCACCGGCCGTCAGCGCCGCTGCGGCTGGTTCGACGCCTGCCTGGTGCGCCAGACCTGCGCCACCTCCGGCATCAACGGTATTTCGCTGACCAAGCTGGATGTGCTGGACGGGTTTGAGACGCTGAAGATCTGCACCGGTTATGAGCTGGACGGCGATCGCCTTGACTACCTGCCGACTGCCGCCGACCAGCAGGCCCGCTGCGTGCCCGTCTATGAGGAAATGCCGGGCTGGAGCGAGTCGACCGAGGGCGCGCGCAGCTGGAACGACCTGCCCGCCAATGCGATCAAATACGTGAAGCGCGTGGAAGAGCTGATCGAATGCCCGGTGGCGCTGCTGTCCACCAGCCCGGAGCGGGACGACACCATCCTGGTGACCGACCCGTTTGCCGACTGATGGCTGACGGCAAGGGCCTGAGCTACAAGGCCCGGCGGCGCTGGGCCCTGGTGATCCTGCTGGTGGGGATGCCGTTGTACATAGTGGCCGCGGTCACGGTGATGAACTGGCTGGACCGCCCGCCGCTGTGGCTTGAGCTGATCGTCTATGTGGCGCTGGGCATCGTCTGGGTGCTGCCGTTCAAATTCGTGTTCCGCGGCGTGGGTCAGGCAGACCCGGACGCCGGTGAAGACCAATAAGTTAGGGGCGCTGCCCCTCAGGTTTGATCGGAAGAGGGGCGCTGCCCCTCTTGGCCTGACGGCCAATTCACCCCGGGATATTTCCGGCCAGATGAAGCTGGATCCGGTTTGCAAAAGAAAAGGCGGCCTTGCGGGGCCGCCTTTTTTGTTTGTGCTGTGCGGGGCTTAGCCCGCGGCGCGTTTTCCGGGCTTGAAGCCGATGTCGCCGGAGGCGGTGAACCGGCCGTTGCCGGAGCGTTCGATTTTGCCGTCGCGCAGGAGCTGGCCGAAGGAGCGCAGCCCGTCTTCGCGGTTGAATTCGCTGCTGCCGGCGCTGCGCACCTTGTTCATCAGCTGCGGGCGCGAGAAGTGGTCGCGGCCCTCGACAAAGCTCATGTAGGCGGCGGCGGCTTCCAGCAGCTCGTGCAGCTCGGCGGCGCCGCGCTCGGCGGCGTAAGCCGCGAAACCGCTGCCGCCGGTTTCCGCTTCCTCGCCCAGAACCGCGGCCGAAACCCGGCGCGGGCGCACCGGCTGATCGGCGGCTGCGCCCTGGTCGATGCGCTGGGCTGCCACCAGTTTCAGCGGTGCCGGGCGGGACGCCGGGGCGGGCGGGCGCTCGGCGCCGGCGTGGCGGGCTTCGGGGCGGCGCGGGCGGACCACGCTGGCCAGATCCTCGCGGTAGGCCTGGGCGTCGTCGCTGCCGCCTGTGCCCCCTGCCGGGCCGGCCTTGGCGGCGGCAACGGCGGCGCGCAGGTGGCTGTAAGCCTCGCGCGAGGAGGCTGATTCGGGTTCTTCGAGCTTGGCGTCGGCGGCGGCCATCAGGCGGCTGACATCGCTGTCCGCCAGGCTTGATCCGGCCGGCTGATCCGCGGCTGCACCGGCCCCGGCGGTGTCAGGGGCGGTGTCATCAGTGCTGTCTTCGCCGGGCAGCTCAGAGGCGGCCAGGATTTCCGCTTCCACCTCGGCCAGCTCGCGCATCAGGTCGGCTTCGTCCTCCTCCGACAGCTCCGCCGGTTCGGGCTGCGGCTGCGGGCGGCTGCCGGTGTCCTGCAGGCGGCCGGAGGCGAGGGCCTTGTCGAAATCGGTGCGCTTGACCTTGGTGATGCGCACGCGCGGCGCGGGCGCGGGTTCGGGAGCGGGGGCCTGAGCGGCGTCTTCCTCTGCTGCCGGGCTGCGGGCTGCTGCGTCCTCGCTGCGGTCCGCTGCGGCACTGTCTTGCAAATCCGCAAACAGGCTGCCGTCAGAGCCGTCGTCGGCGCCGCCGGCGCTTGCCTCTGCGGTGGTCTCCGGCTGTTGCGCCGCTGCGCGGCCCAAGTCCAGGCGGTCCAGCGTTCTGGCGATCTCGTCGTCGCCCTCGTCATCGAAATCCGGTGCGCCGGTGCCGTCGTCCTCCATCAGCGCGCTGGTGATTTCCTCGGCGGCGTTTTCCAGCACGTCGTCGGCGTGCTCATCTTCGCTGAAGTCTTCTTCGGGTGCCTGGGCCACCACCGCGCGGATGCGCTGCAGCTTGGCGGCGATGCTGTCGGCGGCGGGCACGCTGTCCTCTTCTTCCGCTTCTTCCATACGCGGGGCGGGTTCGTCGGCCTGTTCTTCGGCTTCGGCTGCCTGCGGGGTGCTGGCGTCCTCTTCCGCGGCGGCCTCGTTGACTTCCAGCAGCTCGACTGCCGGGGTGTCTTTACGCTCCGTGTCCTGCGTTGCGGCGCTTGCGTTTTCCAGGGCCGCGGCGATGGTTTCTTCGGCTTCGGCTTCGGCTTCGGCTTCGGCTTCGGCTTCGGCTTCGGCTTCGGCTTCGGCTT
>NZ_JBQKUH010000062.1:0-24938 GCF_054968485.1 Leisingera sp. G5_S3_59_S7 | reverse complement strand
CGCCTCAGCTCGACTGCGGGTAGGAAATGATCGACAGGTAACGCGCAGGCAGCTTGACCAGCTCCTCCGGCCCATGCGGCGCGTCGGCGTCAAAAAACAGCGTATCGCCAGGCTTCAGCGCAAACACCTTGTCGCCGTGCCGGTAATCCACCTCGCCTTCCAGCATATACAGCATCTCGATACCGTCATGCTGGAAGGTCGGGAAGACATCCGACTCTTCAGTCAGGGTGATAATATAGGGTTCAACCATCACGCCGGAGGCATTGGCGCCGAGGTGGCCGAGCAGCTGATACTGATGCCCGGCCCGGGTGCCCGCGCGCTCCATTTCCGCACCTTCCCCCGCCTTCGTATGCACCGCCTCGCGGGTTTCCTCAAAGCGGCGGAAGAACGACGTGATCGGCACGCTCAGCGCATTGGCCAGCAGCTGCAGCGTGGTCAGCGACGGCGAGGTGTTGCCGTTCTCAATCTTCGACAGCATGCCAATCGACAGTCCGGTCAGATTGGCCAGATCCGCCACTGTGATGCCCTGCTGACGCCGGAATGACCGCACTTCGCGGCCGATCGCCACCTCCAGGACTTTTTCCGAGCCCTCGCGGACACGATGCGGATCTTGAGAAAGGTTATTTGCCACTGCGTCGGTATCGTCTTTAGGTTTAGCCACTGTGTTATCTTCCTTATTGACGGCCTCTGACAAGCGCGCAGCGGCGCGATACGCAAAAACTTTTCCAGGCGCAAGAAATCCCGCGAAAATTATTTTACTGCCATTACCACTTTTTCCCAACCCCTTACCGGCTGGGGAAAGAAACTAGTTGCTCCGCAGCACCGGCCCGCAGGGCGACAAACAAAAAACCCGGGCCAGTCAGCCCGGGCTCTCCCCCGCCTTGACAGCACTGAGCCTGCGCTCACGCATCCAGCAGCAGCAGGCAGGCCCCCAGCACCTTGCGGGTGCCGTCAAACACCGCGGGCTTCTCGCCGCGCCAGCGGCTGGCGTGCCGGTGCAATGCCGCCCGGCCCGAGGTCAGGTTGCGCAGCGTTTCCCCGGCTTCCCCTGCAATCAGGCCCACGCGGGTTTTCAGATTGGCATGAAAGGTCTCGCGGTGCAGCGCCTCCATCCGCAGGTGAAACAGCGACGACCGGCTGCGCGGCGCGATCTGCATCGCCTCTACCTGCTCTGCCGCTCCGGCCCAGATCCGCAGGGCGCGGGCCTGCAACCCTTCTGCCTCCTCCAGCGCACCGCGCCGGAATTGCAGCGCCGCCAGATTGGCAGGCGCCGTGGCCCGGCGCAGATCCGCCGCAGGAAAGGCAATCCGCGCCAGCAGATCCGCCAGCCGGAACAGGCGCACCGCCGGACGGACACGCCCCTGCGCGGCTGCTGCCAGCGCCCGCTCCATCAGCCGTTCCCAGGCCAGATCGGCCCGCGACCAGCCCGCCTCGCGCGCCGCCCGCATTTCCGCATCCGGCTTAAAGCCCCAGATACGCGGCGCGGACGTGTTCGTTTCCGTGAAGCTCATCTGCAGGACCCTCCATTGCTGCATTTCCGGTTTCCAGGACATAGGCGTAATCGGCCAGCTCCAGCGCCAGCTCGGCATTCTGCTCGACCAGCACCACCGACAGCCCGTTGGCGTTGATCTCTTCGACGATCCGGGCGATCTCCTCGACAATCACCGGCGCCAGCCCCATCGAGGGCTCATCCATCAGCAGCAGCCGCGGCTTGGACATCAGCGCGCGGCCTATGGCCAGCATCTGCTGCTCACCGCCAGACATGGTTTTGGCCATCTGGGTGCGCCGCTCTCGCAGGCGCGGGAAGCGTTCAAAGACATCCTCCAGATCCGCCTCAATTGCTTCCCTGTCCTTGCGCAGGAACGCCCCGGTGCGCAGGTTCTCCTCCACCGTCATATCCGGAAAGATCCGCCGCCCTTCCGGGACATGGGCGATACCGTTTGCCACCACCTTATGCGCAGGCAGATGGTCGATCCGCTTGCCTTCGAACGTGATCTCCCCCGCGGTGATTGGCAGCATCCCGGACATTGCCCGCAGCGTGGTGGTCTTGCCCGCGCCGTTGCCGCCGATGATGGTGACGATCTTGCCCTCCGGCACCGCAACCGAGATGTTCCGGATCGCGTTGATCTTGCCGTAATTGACGGCGACGTTCTTCATCTCAAGCAACATGGCGCGCGCCTCCCAGATAGGCCTCGATCACCGCCGGATGGTTGCGTATCTCCTGCGGTCCGCCCTCGGCCAGAAACTTGCCAAAACTCATGCAGGTGATGGTGTCGCACAGGCCCATGATCGCCTGCATGTCGTGCTCGACGATCAGAATGGTGATGCCGTCCGCCTTAAGCCGCTCCATCAGGTCCATCATCTGCCGCGTCTCTTCCGGATTCATTCCGGTAAAGGGCTCGTCCAGCAGGATCACATCCGGATGGCTGGCATAGGCCACCGCCATCCCCAGCGCCCGCTGATGCCCATGGCTCAGATCGCCGGCCCGTTCCTGCATCACATGATCGAGGCCAAAGAACTCCAGCGCCTCCTTCGCCCGCGCCTTGGCCCCGCTGCGGTCCTCCCGGTCCCAGCCGATGATCGCGGCAAAGATATTGGGCCGGAACGGCATGTGAGTGCCGACCAGCGCATTCTCCAGAACCGTCAGCTCCGCAAACAGGGTCGAGTGCTGGAAGGTCCGCACCACCCCGCGCCGGGCCACCTCATGCATCTGCAGTCCGGAGATATCCTCGCCCCGCAGCAGCACCTGCCCCTCGCTTGGCTTGTAGAAGCCCGAGATCATGTTGAACGTCGTGGTCTTCCCAGCCCCGTTGGGCCCGATCAGACCGTGGATGGAGCCATGCGCCACCTTGAACGACAGGCCGTCCACCGCCGTCAGGCCGCCAAACCGCATGGTCAGGTCTTTGACTTCGAGAAAATCGGTCATTCTGCCGGGCTCCGTTCCGGCGCGCCTTCAGCGGCGCGTCTTTTGGTGAATTTCTGCACGATGCTTTCCAAGCCATTGGGCAGGAACAGGATCGACAGGATCATGATGGCGCCATAGATCAGCGGCCGCATCTGCTCGAGCCCAAGCTCTCGCAGAACAACCTCGTTGATCACGGTCAGCACCACGCAGCCCAGGATCGGCCCGTAAAAAGTAGCGGTACCGCCGACAATCGCCCAGGTCAGCACAAAGACCATCAGGTCGATATCAAACGCATTGGGATTGATGGTGCCCACATAATGCGCCAGCAGCGCGCCGGAGATCCCGGCAAAGCCCGACGCAATGGCAAAGGCCAGCGTCCGGTAGGCCCGCACGTTCACGCCAGATGCCTGCGCCAGCTTGTCCTGCCAATGCACCGCGTGGAAGGTGAGGCCGACGGGCGATTTCTCGATCCGCCACAGAATCCACAGGCAGAAGGCAACGATGACACCGGCGAAATAATAGTATGACGTCGGCTCGAAGAAATCGAACTGATAGAACCCGATTGAGAAGTCCGGCATCGGGTCGATCCCCTTGATGCCCTTGGCGCCGCCAAAGGGATCGCGGAACCGCTTCCACAGCAGGCGGATAATCTCGCCCGCGGCAAACGATCCGATCAGAAAGTAGAACCCCTTCATCCGGAACAGCGGGAACGACAGCAGCACCGCAATCAGCGCCGCAATGACACCGCCCAGCAGCATCGAAACCGGCACATACACGCCCAGCTTCTTGGTCAGAAGCGCCGAGGAATACGCCCCCACCCCCATGATCACCACATGGGCCAGCGACCATTCACCGGTCAGCGTCAGCAGCCGGTAGCTGGCCACCAGCAGCACATTGATGGTCAGGAACACCAGTATTTCCTGCTGCGAGAAGCTGAGACCATGCGGCAGGGCAACCAGCGCGGCCAGCACCGCGATCCAGATCAGGAACTTAGGCACGGTCCGCACTCCCGAACAATCCGGTTGGCTTGACGATCAGCACAACCAGCATCAGCGACAGACCCACGATGTCGGCCAGAACGCCGTCCCAGAAGGTAGTCACAAAGGTATGCACCAGCGCATAGGCGACCGAGGCGACGATGGCCCCCTCCAGCGAACCGACCCCGCCGACGATGATGACAATGAACGCAGTGACGATCACCGAATGGCCCATATGCGGGTTGACCGAAACCAGCGGCGCCGTCAGTGCGCCCGCAATCCCCGCCAGCCCTGCACCGATGAACATGGCGATGCGCGCGGTCTGGGTGATTGAAATCCCCTGCAGGGCTGCCGCCTCAGGATCCTGCGCCGAGGCGCGCAAGGCCCAGCCGAATTTGGTCCGCTTCAAAAAGTACCAAAGCGCCGACAGCAGCACGATGGCGGCAATGATCACATACAGCCGTGCCACCGGCAGCCGCACCTTTTCGGAAAACGCAATCACCTCCTGCGTCACCGGCGGGATATGCACCATCCGCACGCCGAACCCCATCACCGCCAGCGCCTGCAGGATCATCAGAAACCCGATCGAGGCGACCAGCCCGCCCAAGGGGTTGTCTTTCAAGGGCCGGAACAGCGCCCTTTCCATCAAAAGGCCCAGGCAGCCCACAAACAGAAGGCCCGCTGCCACAGCCAGAAAGAACGGCACATTCAGGCCGGCATAGAGTGCCACAATCGAATAGGCACCCGCCATGAACAGTTCGCCATGGGCAAAATTGATCACGCCCATGACACCAAAGATCAGCACAAGCCCCACAGCAACAAGGGAAATATAGCTCGCAGCATACACGGCGTTGAGGCCGGTCTGCGCCAAAAGGTCCAGCATCGGATTGTCTCTTTATTCAGTCGCTTTCGCGGTGCGGGGACAGGCCTCGCACCGCCTGATGGCCCGGCTTGCAGGTCAGCTGCGCTGATCCCACATCTGGTCATAGGCCTTCATATGCTTGACCAGCAGATCGCCGTGTCTTGCGTACCAGTCGGGGATGGAGCGGAAGTCCTTGATCCGGGCCTTGCCGCCTTCAATGGCCACCACCGGCCAATCGCCCACCAGCGCGTTGTCGATGCCAAACAGCTCAGTGCCCCACCAGTCCGCATCGCCAAAGGCATGCTTGCCCTTGCCCTCTTTCATCGCAGCTGCCACCGCATCCGGGCTGGCCGATCCGGCTTTCTCGGCGGCCGCCTTCCACAGATCCATGATCGAGGCATATTCCCAGCTTACCGCGCCCCACTGGCCCGGGTGCCGCCTGTTGAACTCGGCATAAAATCCGTTCGGGTCGGTGAAGTTGATGTTGTCGCCGTTCAGCGCCGGATCGTCGAAATCCGGGAACTGGAAGACAAAGCCTTCCATGAATTCCTCGGAGGTCTTGGCGATCATCTGGTCATAGAAATCCGCGGTGCAGGAAATGATCTGCCCCTTGAACCCCTGCTGGAACAGCTGCTCGGTAATCGGATGCACATAGTCGCTGTAGCAGGTATCCAGGCAGACGATATCCGGGTCTTTGCTGATCAGCCGGGTCACTACCGGCGCAAAATCGGTGGTGGCCGGGTCAAACAGCAGCGGCGCGTCCAGCATCTTGATGCCCGCCGCCTCAAACGCCGCCAGATAAGTCGCGACCGAGGGCAGCCCCAGCGCATCGTCCTGGGCGCACATCACCGCGGTTTTCAGCTCCGGCTTGTTCTCTGCCAGCCACTCGACCCCGGTCACGTTATAGATCGGATGCACCTCGGCCGGCGCAATCAGCGTATTGGTGTCCGGCGACAGGTCGGACGGCAGCAGGGTCGAAAACAGCATCCCCGTCTTGTCCGCCACCGGCTGCACGCCGGGCCAGGTGTCGCCGCCCAGCATCATGATGAAGCTGACCCCGTCCTCGCGGATCAGCTTGGTCGCCCCGGTGCGCGCCTTGGCCGGGTCGTATTCATTGTCGTAGGAGACGAACTCGACACTGTAACTGCCGTCACTCAGCTTGATACCGCCCGCGGCGTTGACCCGCTCAGCCCAGATCTGGCAGCCGTCCAGCCCCGGCTTGCCCCAGGCCGCAACCGCGCCGGTCAGCGGCGCCAGAAAGCCGATCCTGATGGTATTGCCCGCCGCCAGCGATGCGCCCGGCAGCCCGGCGCTCATCGCGGTGACCGCTGTCGACTTGAGGAACGTCCTCCGGGTCAGCCCCGATTTCACGATCTTGGAAATCATTTTCATCTCCCATGTTGGACCCGCCTGTTTTTGCGGCGGTGTGTTCTTCGGGATGGGGCCGCTGCGGGGCTCCTGATGCCGGTCCGGCGGGACTGAACCAGTTTCCCGAAATTGGACCCATCCTGGACCAAGGCTAGCAGCGAGATGGTTCACCTCCAAGAAATTTTCTTTCACTTTCGGCGCACAAAAGGCACCAAAATAGAACCACAGGCATGTATTTCCGGCAAATACAGCGTCAAAAACGGCATCAAAACATTACCTTACAGCTCATCTTAATAATCCCGCCGAACAACCAATTTAAGAACCAATTTTCTCTGATTTCTTGCCGTCCGGCGCAGGAGCCGCTAGTCTCGGTGCCAGTTACAGTTGTGCCAGACGGTTGCACACCGGCCGCCAAAACCGGTATTTGCACCTTGGCACAGAGATCAGGAGCAGGGGATTCTCCCGCTCGTCCGGCCCGGAAAACAGATATGAGCTCAGCGGAAGAGACGACCTCGCAAATCCTGACCACCCATTCCGTGGGGGCCACCGTTCAGGTGGTGATCGACACCCTGTTTGCCCGCATCAAGGCGGGCACCTACCCGGTCGACACCCGGCTGCCGTCCGAACGGACGCTGGCCTCGGAACTGGGGGTGGCCCGCAACACGGTGCGCGAAGCACTGGATGTGCTGGCCGGCCAGAACGTGATCCACCGCCGCCCCGGCTCCGGCAGCTTTGTCAAATACCGCTCCGACCCCAAGCCCGAGGCCTCCTACTCGTCGCTGGCCAAGGAAGTGTCGCCGCTGGACCACCTGGTGGTGCGCGGCATCCTGGAGCCTGAGCTGATCCGCCTGGCTGTCATCAATATGACCCCCCGCCAGATCGAGGAGCTGGACGAGATCCTGTCGCGTGTTGAGGCCGTGCGCACCGATCCCGGCGACTTTATCGAGGCGGAGGAAGACCTCTACCGCAAGATTGCCGAGGGCACCGGAAACCCGCTGCTGCACTCCTGCTACGAGCTGACGATCGAGGCCTGCCGCCTGTCCTACCGCACCGCCCTGCGCCGCCGCCACCTGACGCCGCAGCGGATTCAGGACTACCAGAAACGCTATAACACGCTGTTCAACGCCATCGCCTCACGCGATGTGGAATCCGCGGTGGAATTCATCAAGCTGCACCTGATCGACGAGCAGAAGCTGCTGCTGCAGGAGATCTGATCCCGCGCTGGACCTGCCCCGCGGGACCCCCGCTATCAGGCCTGCACCGTCAGCCTTGCACTGCGCGCGAGCCAACCCGGCTTCCCGGCGCGCCGCTTTCCAGACGCTGGTGCCATAGCTGCCCCAGCGCCTCCATCTCTGCCTTCAACAGATTGGAATGCTGCGACAGCCAGGCCGGGATTGATCTGAACCCGGCAATCCGCGCCTTGCCGTCCTGGATGGTGACCACCGGCCAATCGCCAACCAAGGCATTGGAAATGCCGAAAATATCCTCGCCCCACCAGTCCGCATGGCCAAAGGCGTGGGTGACATGCCCCAGCTGCTTCATCGCCGCCAGCACCGACGGCGGCTCGACCGAGCCCGCCTTCTCCACCGCGCTGTGCCAGATATCCAGGATCGCCACATACTCCCAGCTCACCGCCGACCAGCTGCCGGGGAAGCGGCGGTTGTACTCCTCAAAAAACACATGCGGGCGGTTGAAGAAAAACGCCTTCTCCCGCAGCATCGGATCGTCGAAGTCCGGGAACTGGAACACCACCCCTTCCATGAATTCGGCTGAGGTCTTCTCCACCAGCTGGTCATAGCCATCCATGGTGCAGCTGATGATCTGCCCCGTGAACCCCTTGGCATAGGCATATTCCGTCATCGCATGCACCATCGGCGCATAAGACGAGCACCAGCACAGGATATCGGCGCCGCTCTCCAGCATCGGATCCACCACCGGCCCCGGATCGCTGGTTTCCGGATCATACTGCACTTCCCGCAGGATCTGCTTGTCCGCCGCCTTGAACGCCGCGCGGTAGACTGCCTGCGCAGGCAGCCCCAGCAGATCGGCCTGGCTGCACAGCGCAACCGTCTTCAGCTCCGGCCGGTTTTCCGCCAGCCAGGCCACCCCCGTCACATTCTGGATCGGATGCGCCTCGCTGGGCGCAATCAGATAAGGCGTGTCCGGCGACAGATCGGTTGGCAGCAGGGTCGATGTCAGCACCTTGTTGCGCATCAGAAAGTCGCGCACCGCCGCAAACGTGTCCCCGCCCAGCATCAGCATCAGTTTGACGTTGTGCTTCTGCACCAGCTCCACCGCGCCCTCCAGGGAGCGTTCGGGGTCATGGCCGCAGTCATATGAGTGGATGCGGATCGGGTAGCGGCGGCCGCCGATCAGCAGCCCGCCGGCCTTGTTCAGACCGTCCTCCCAGATCCGGCAGCCGTTCAGCCCGGGCAGCCCCCAGCTCTCGGCCTGCCCCGAAAGCGGTCCCAGAAAACCGATATTCACTGATTCTGTCATTCCCACCGACAGCCGGGGCAGCGCCGCGCGGGCGGCCAGCTGGTGTGCAAAACTCGTCGTCTTCATGTTCTGAATCCTAACGATAATTCTCCGCCCTGCCAGTCCAATCCGGGAAAAATACTATTCCCTCCGTGAAAATATGTTGACTCGGCGGTGCAATTTTGGACCTTATTGGATCAGACCAAAAGAACCAAACAGACATATTGGTCTATACCAATGGGAGAGCCACATGACCAAGAAGAGAATCGCCATCATCGGCGCCGGCCCCTCCGGCCTGGCCCAGCTCCGCGCATTCCAATCCGCCGCCAACAAGGGCGAAGAGATTCCGGAGATCGTCTGCTTTGAAAAGCAGGACGACTGGGGCGGGCTGTGGAACTACACCTGGCGCACCGGCCTGGATGAAAACGGCGAGCCGGTGCACTGCTCGATGTACCGCTACCTGTGGTCAAACGGCCCCAAGGAAGGCCTCGAATTTGCCGACTATTCGTTTGAGGAGCATTTCGGCAAGCAGATCGCCTCCTACCCGCCGCGCGCGGTTCTGTTCGACTATATCGAAGGCCGCGTGAAGAAGGCCGGCGTGCGCAAGTGGATCCGCTTCAACTCCGCCATCCGCTGGGTCGAATACAACGAGGACGCGGGCAACTTCACCGTCACCGTGCACGACCACTCCAAGGACAGCACCTACAAGGAAGACTTCGACCACGTGATCTGCGCCTCCGGCCATTTCTCGACCCCGAACGTGCCGTTCTACCCCGGTTTCGACACCTTCAACGGCCGCGTGCTGCACGCCCACGACTTCCGCGACGCACGCGAGTTCAAGGACAAGGACATCCTGATCCTCGGCGCCTCCTACTCCGCCGAAGACATCGGCTCCCAGTGCTGGAAATACGGCTGCAAGTCCATCACCTCCTCCTACCGCTCGGCGCCGATGGGCTTCAAATGGCCGGACAACTGGGAAGAGAAACCGGCGCTGGAATCGGTCAGCGGCAACACCGCCACCTTCGTCGACGGCACCCAGAAGCAGGTCGACGCGATCATCCTCTGCACCGGCTACAAGCACTATTTCAACTTCCTGCCGGACGATCTGCGCCTGAAGACCGCCAACCGCCTGGCCGCCGCCGACCTGTATAAGGGCGTGGTCTATGTGCATAACCCCAAGATGTTCTATCTGGGCATGCAGGATCAGTGGTTCACCTTCAACATGTTCGACGCCCAGGCCTGGTGGGTCCGCGACGCGATCATGGGCAAGATCGAAATCCCCGCCGACAAGGACACCCTGCTGGCCGACGTCAAGGAACGCGAAGAGCGCGAAGAAGCCTCGGACGACGTCAAATACGCGATCAAATACCAGGGCGACTATGTGCTGGAGCTGATTGAGGAGACCGACTACCCGACCTTCGACGTGGCCGGCGCCTGCCAGGCCTTCTATGAGTGGAAGGGCCACAAGGCCAAGGACATCATGGCCTTCCGCAATAACTCCTACAAATCGGTCATCACCGGCACCATGGCGCCCGTGCACCACACCCCGTGGAAGGACGCCCTGGACGACTCGCTGGAAGCATATCTGCAGAACTAAGCAGATGCGCCCGCGCCGTTTCCCTTCCTGTACGGTGCGGGCACCCTTTCGCTGCTGTGCGAATCCCTCTTCGCAAGCTAAGATCAACCCCATGCAGCGCGACAACACCATGACCCTCGGTTTTCTGATTTTTCCCGGCTTTCCAATGGCCTGCCTGACGTCGGCCATCGAACCCCTGCGCGCGGCAAATGAAATTGCCGGCACCGAAACTTTCCGATGGAAGCTGATCTCCGAAACCGGTGCCAGCGTGAACGCCTCCGCCAATGTGGCGTTCCAGCCCGACTGCTCCCTGGACCAGACTGAGGACATCGACACCCTGTTCCTGCTGTCCAGCCCGCAAGGCAAATTCGAAGATCCCAAGGGCTCCAACGGCAAGCTGCGCCACCTCGCCCGCCATGGCACCGAAATGGGCGCGGTCTCCGGCGGCGTGTTCCCGCTGGCCCGCTCCGGCCTGCTGGACGGCCACAGCTGCTCGGTGCACTGGTGCTACAAGGCCGCGTTTTCCGCCGAATTCCCGTCGCTGGCCACCGTCGACGACGTGATTGTCCTCGACCGCCGCCGCTTTACCGCCAGCGGCGCCGCGGCGATGTTCGACCTGTCTCTGAAACTTATTGAACAGGCCCTGGGCGACGCGGTGATGACCGAAGTCGCCTGCTGGTTCCAGCACCCGATGGTCCGGGCCGAGGGCGTGCGCCAGAAGATCCCTGCCTTCAAGACCGACAGCACCGCCGACAGCCTGCCGCCGCCGGTCGCCAAAGCGGTTGAACTGTTTGCCGACAACCTGGAGCACCCGGTGTCGATCCGCGATGCGGCCAGCGAAATCGGCGTCTCGCCGCGCCAGCTGGAACGCAGCTTCAAGGCCGCCACCGGCCAAAGCCCCGCGATCTATTACCGTACCCTGCGGATGAACGCGGCGCGGCAGCTGGTGATGTACTCCCGCGACTCGATCACTTCGATTGCAAATGCGGTTGGCTACGCCACCTCCTCCACCCTGTCGCAGCACTACCGCGACAGCTTCGGCGTCACCCCGCAGGAGGAACGCCGCAAGGTGAACCTGTTCCGGGTCCAGGACAACCGGCCGATCCCCTCTGCCTGACGCATTCGGGGCAGTTGCGGCGCAATTCCCCGGGCCAGGGTCCTCGGCAGCCGCTAAACTCTCCCTATAGGTGCAACCTGTTTTGAGAGGACACGGTGATGCTGACCGCAGTTGCCACATTTTTTATCCGCCGCGCGGAAAAGCGGATTGGCGCAAGCCTGGATTATGTCCGCCACATCGCGCGGACGAATTTTTCCCTGCTGTCGCGTTACAACAGGATTTTCGGGTTTCTTGATCCCAACCGCCACGTTCCGGCTGCCGCCTACCACGCTGCCCGCCTGCGCGGCGCACTTGCCGCAGACTGCGGCACCTGCGTTGAGGTCGAGATCAATCTGGCGCGGGCCGGCGGGTTGGATGAGGAACTTATCAACGACGTCCTCAGGGCAGATTTCCAGACCCTGCCGCCGGAACTTGCCCCAGTTGTCCGGCTGGCCGACGCGGTCACCGCCCGGCGCGAGGACGACCCAGAAGCCCGCAGCGCAGTAACCGGCACCTACGGCGATGCCGGTCTGATTGAGCTGTCTTTTGCCATGAACGGGGCTGCGATGCTGCCAGGCATCAAGCGCGCAATGGGCCATGCGACAGCCTGCGACCTGTCGGTGATGCGGCGCCTTACTGCAAGCCGATAAAAAACGCCGCGCAGACTATGCGCGGCGTTTCGTCTTTCTCGCGGCGATCAGATCACCGACTTGGCCGCCGCCACCAGCGCATGATGCAGCGATGCCGCCGACGACCGCGGGCCGATGATCGAATATCTCTGGCCCGGTTCATGGCACAGCAGGAAAACACCCAGATGCTCCATCGAGGTGCGGGTCGCATCGCCCGCTTTGCCCGCGCGGACATTGGCGTTGCACAGCCGTTCCAGCACATCAAAACAGCGCACGCCTTCCAAGCCGAAACAGCACCAGCCATCGGTCTGCTCCACCACCGATCCAGCCTCGCCCACCGCCTGCTTCAGATCAGCCGCCAGCAGTTCGTGGCTGTCATGCGGCGCAGAGACCATCCACAGATCCGGGCCCATCCACCAGGCGGCAAACTCCCCTGCCGCGCTCCAGCTGGCAGGCTCCGGCAGGGGACCGCCCAGATACGAGGCGGCCGCGGCGTTCACCGCTTCCGCCTGCCCCTGGCGTATCGCCAAAGAGGCCAGCGCCCGGTCGGTGACTTCACGGATCAGCAGCCCGGTGAAAGTGTCCGCCCGCGGTTCATGCCCGCCCAGCGGAGAGATGGCTTTCAGACCATGATTATCAAACTTACCCACGGAGACGCTCCCCTTCCGGATCCACAAA
Organism: Leisingera sp. G5_S3_59_S7; assembly: GCF_054968485.1. Lineage (NCBI taxonomy): Bacteria > Pseudomonadati > Pseudomonadota > Alphaproteobacteria > Rhodobacterales > Roseobacteraceae > Leisingera > Leisingera sp. G5_S3_59_S7. Next base: position 12,369 of record NZ_JBQKUH010000062.1, on the reverse strand, counting down.
ATGCGCGCTGACGACTTCGACCTGGGTCTCGTGCCCTTCCAGCGGATTGACCGCACGGATGACCTCGCCTTTGCGGGCATCGCCGTTCTTCAGGAAGCCGATCCCGATCGAGGATTTCAGCACCGGCGAATAGGCCGCCGAAGTGATATAACCCTGATCGGTGGCCGCACTGACCTCGCCATCAGAGTTCATCAAATGCGCGCCGGCATAGACAGTGGCATTTGAATCCACCGGCTTGAACCCAACCAGCTTCAGTGCATCCTCCTGGTTCATCCCTTCGCGCTCACTCAACACGTTGCCGATGCAGTCCTTCTTCTTGCTGACCATCCGGCCCATGCCAAGGTTCAGCGCCGAAGTTGTCCCGTTCAGCTCATTGCCGGCCGCATGGCCCTTTTCGATCCGCATGACGCCCAGCGCCTCGGTGCCATAGGGAACCGCGCCGAACTCCTCGCCCGCCTCCATCAGCTTGCGGATCATCGCATCGCCATAGCGGGTCGGAACCGCGATCTCATAGGCCAGCTCGCCCGAGAAGGAGATCCGGAACAGCCGCGCCCGGCAGCCGCCCGCCACAGTGATTTCACCGCAGCCCATGAAGGGGAACGCCTCGTTCGAGATGTCGAACTCAGGGTCCACGACCTTTTGCAACAGCTTGCGGGCATTCGGACCCGCCACCGCGAACTGCGCCCAGGCCTCGGTGGTCGAGATCAGCTGCACATCCATATCAGGGAACAGGCACTGGCGCGCAAATTCCATGTTGCGGTAGACCAGAACTGCGTTGGCGGTGGTGGTGGTCACCACGAAATGATCCTCGGCAAAGCGCGCGGCGGTGCCGTCGTCATAGGCAATGCCGTCCTCGCGCAGCATAAGGCCATAGCGGACCTTGCCCACCGGCAGCTTGGCAAAGGCGTTGGCGTACATCTTGTTCAGAAACGCGGCGGCATCCTTGCCCTGCACGTCGATCTTGCCCAGCGTGGTCACGTCGCAGACGCCGACAGAATTGCGGGTCTGCAGCACCTCGCGGTCCACCGACTGGCGCCAATGGGTTTCGCCCGCCTTGGGGAACCACTGCGCGCGCAGCCACTGGCCCACCTCGACAAACACCGCGCCCTGTTCCTCGGCCCATTTATGGCTCGGGGTTTTGCGGGTGGGGCGGAATTCCTCACCCACAGACCGGCCTGCCATCACCCCAAAGGACACTGGCGTATAAGGCGGGCGGAACATGGTGGTGCCGACCTCGGGGATTTGCTTGCCCGCCAGTTCGGCCATGATCGCCAAACCGCCCATGTTGGAGGTCTTGCCCTGATCGGTCGCCATGCCCAGGGTGGTGTAGCGCTTCAGGTGCTCGACAGAGCGGAAGTTCTCCTGATGCGCCAGTTTCACGTCTTTGACGGTCACATCGTTCTGCTGATCCAGCCAAGCGCGGCCCTTGCCTTCCTTCACATACCAGAAGGGTGTCACGTTGACCGGGGCATCCTCGGCCTCGGGCAGATCTGCGGCTTTCGCCTCGATCCCCAGCTCCGACAGCGCGGCCACAGCGCCCTCGGCACCGGCCCGCAGCGCGGCAGCGGTGGAGAAATCGCCATTGGCGGCACCCGCCACAGACATATTCTGCGGCAGCTCGCCTGCGGGGACAAAGGCGGCAATATCCTCGCGCCAGGCCGGGCGGCCGCGCTGGTGGCAGGTCAGATGCACATTAGGGTTCCAGCCGCCGGACACCGCCAGCGCCCCGCAAGGCACGTCGCGGGTGGAGCCGTTTGCCAGGCGCACCTGCGCCCATTCCAGACCCAGCCGGCCTTTGGTGTCGATCACCTGGGCACCGGCAAGCAGCTCCGCGCCTTCGACCTTAGGCGCATCCGCGCGGGTGTCTATCACCGCCGTGACCTTCACGCCCTTAGCGATCAGGTCCGCCGCGGTGCGGTGGCCGTCGTCGTTGTTGGTGAAAACCGCAACCGTCTGGTCCGGCGTCACCGCCCAGCGGTTGGCATAGGCGCGCACCGCACCCGCCAGCATCACGCCCGGACGGTCGTTGTTCTCAAACGCAATCGGACGCTCGGTGGCCCCCGCCGCCAGCATCGCCCGCTTGGAATAGATCCGCCACAGGATCTGCCGCGGCTTGCCCGCTTCCGGTGCCAGCACGTGATCCGCTACCCGCTCCACCGCGCCATAGATGCCGTGATCAAAGGCGCCGATGATGGTGGTGCGCGGCATCACCCGCACGTTCGGCATCGCGGCCAGCTCGGCCTGCACCTGCGCCACCCAGGCGGAACCGGTCAGATCCCCGACACCAAAACTCTCGGCATTCAGGCGCCCGCCCAGCAGAAAGTCCTCATCGGCAATGATCACCTGCGCCCCGGCCCGGCCAGCGGTCAGCGCCGCCATCAAACCGGTGGGGCCAGACCCGATCACCAGCAGGTCGCAATGCAGGAACCCCTTGTCATAGGCATCCGGATCGGCCTCGAAACTGATGCTGCCCAGACCCGCCGCCTTGCGGATAATCGGCTCGTACAGCTTCTCCCAGAACGCCGCAGGCCACATGAAGGTCTTGTAATAAAATCCCGCGGTCAGGAAGTTTGAGAACCGGTCATTGATCGCCATGAAGTCATGCTTCAGCGACGGCCAGCGGTTTTGCGAGTTCGCTTCCAGCCCGTCATACAGCTCCGCCACGGTGGCGCGGGTGTTCGGCTCCTGCCGCCCGCCGCTGCGCAGCTCAACCAGCGCGTTCGGCTCTTCCGAGCCGGAGGTCAGCACGCCCCGCGGACGGTGGTACTTGAACGACCGGCCCATCAGCCGCACGCCGTTGGCCAGCAGCGCTGAGGCCAGCGTGTCGCCCTCAAACCCCTGGTAGCGCTTGCCATCAAAGGTGAAGCCCAGCTTCTTGGCGCCGTTGATCAGCCCCCCGTCCAGACGGTTCGCTTGAACACCCTTGCGGGCGCCATTGCTGCCATCAGCGCGGAACGCCATGGCACCGGCATTGATCACTGCGTCAGTCATTTGCTGCGCCCCCTTGCCCGGGCCACATCACGGGCCAGTTCGACATTCAGGATTTCATGGGTCACGGTGTTGCGGGTCACCACCAGCCAGGACCGGTCGCCCTGCTCGTGGAACCACAGCTCGCGGTGCTCGCCCGCCGGGTTGTCGCGCAGGTACAGGTAATCGTGAAACTGATCCGCTGCGTCCGCGGCCTGCCAGTCCGGCCGGTCGATCAGGCTTGCGTCGCCCAGATAGGTGAACTCCTGTGAATCCCGCGGCCCGAGGATCGGATGGGTGATAATCATCGTGTGCTCCTTTCCTCAGTGCAGGTTCGGCTGGGCGCCCTGGCCCTTTTCATCAATCATGCAGCCGCGGCGGAACCGGTCGAGCCGGTAGGCCGTGGCCACCCTATGCGGCGTGTCGGTCGCCAGCAGATGCGCATAGCACCAGCCCGATGCCGGGGTCGCCTTGAACCCGCCGTAGCACCAGCCGCCATTGAAATAGAGGCCGTCGATATGGGTCTTGTCGATGAAGGGGGAGCCGTCCATCGACATGTCCATGATGCCGCCCCAGCTGCGCAGCATCCGCACCCGGCCCAGCGCCGGGATCAGGGCCATGCCACCTTCCATCACGTCCTCGACCACCGGCAAATTGCCGCGCTGCGCATAGGAGTTGTACATGTCCAGATCGCCGCCAAAGACCAGACCGCCCTTGTCCGACTGGCTGCAGTAGAAATGGCCCGCACCAAAGGTGATCACCCCGTCCAGCACCGGCTTCAGCCCCTCGGACACAAAGGCCTGCAGCACATGGCTTTCGATCGGCAGGCGCATCCCCGCCTTCTCCATCACCCGGCTGGAGGAGCCGGCCACGCAGCTCGCCACCTTGTTGGCACCGATGAAGCCCTTGGTGGTTTCCACACCCAGGCATTTGCCGTTCTCGATCTTGAAGCCGGTGACTTCGCAATTCTGGATGATGTCCACGCCGCGCAGGTCGGCACCGCGGGCATAGCCCCAGGCCACCGCATCATGGCGCACGGTGCCGCCGCGGCGGTGCAGCAGCCCGCCCTTGATCGGAAAGCGCGCGTTGTTGAAGTTCAGGAACGGATACATCTCACGGACGCCCTCGGTGTCCAGCAGCTCCGCATCCGAGCCGTTCAGGATCATCGCATTGCCCCGCCGCCGCGCCGCATCACGCTGCGCGTCCGTATGCACCAGGTTCAGAATGCCGCGCTGGCTGACCATGGCGTTGTAGTTGAAGTCCTGCTCCAGCCCTTCCCACAGTTTCAGCGACAGCTCATAAAACGGTTCATTGCCGTCCAGCAGGTAGTTGGAGCGGATAATGGTGGTGTTGCGGCCCACGTTGCCGCCGCCGATCCAGCCCTTCTCGATCACCGCGACATTGGTTAGCCCATGGTTCTTGGCCAGGTAATAGGCCGTCGCCAGCCCATGCCCGCCGCCGCCGATGATCACCACATCGTAGCTTTTTTTGGGTTCCGGATCGCGCCAGGTCGGGCGCCATCCCTTGTGGCCCGTCAGGGCCTCCTTGATCACTTTCAGGCCGGAGTACCGCATGATGTCCTCATCAACTGTCCCCGGCAGATTGAGTGAGAAATGCGTCACCTCACAGGGGGATTTCGGACACCGGACGCGCCATTTGCGTCATCAGCGTCAGTTCGCCCATTCAGCTCCGGCAGCCCATTTTCGACGACAGTCAGGCAAAAAATACATCAATTCGCTGATTTGAAAGAAATAATCGCACTTCCCCCGCGAAGCTGCCGAACCCACAGATGCCGCCCGGTTTGCGTCACCCAATCCGGCATCCGCGCCAAATGCGGCAGAAACGACTCACTTTGACAGGTCGATCTGGTCCAGTTCGTTCAAAAGGTCCAAAAGCGCCTCATAGCGCTCTGCTCCCATCTTGGCCCGGGTGCGGTTCATCAGCTCCAGACTCGCCTCAATGTTGTCGGCGATGACCTTCGCGCCCGCAGGCGCGATGCGCACCACCTGGCGGCGGCGGTCCTCCTTGTCGCGCGCGCGGCTGATCAGCTGCTTCTCCTCCAGCTTCTGCAGGATCCGCGTCAGGCTTGGCAGCAGCAGGCAGGCCTTGTCGGCAATCTGGGTCGGGTCAATCGGCCCGTCCTCCTGCACCACCCGCAGCACCCGCCACTGCTGCTCGGTCAGACCGGCCCCGCTCAGCAGCGCCCGGATCGGACCCATCACACGTTCCCGCGCCCGGAGCAGAGCTATTGGCAGCGAACGGTCGGTGGCCGGCATCATCTTGGTCATAGGCGATTATCACCCCGCTTCAGGCTAAACGCAATTGCTGCTTGAATTTCTTCTGCTTGACCAGCGACCTTCCATTTGCTAAACATGTTAAGCATTTCAGGAGGACGCTGGATATGCCGCACATCACGCTGGACTATTCCCCCAACATGGAGGACCGCACTGATATTGCCGCGCTGTGCCGCCACTTGCGGCAGACGGCAGCGGCCACCGGCGTTTTCCCGCTGGCAGGCATCCGGGTGCGGGCCTTTGCGGCCAATCACGTTTCGATTGCCGATGGCGATGACCGGCACGGCTATGTCGATATTTCGGTGCGGCTGCGGGCCGGCCGCGATCTCGACACCCGCAAACGCACCGCCCAGGCGGTGTTCGACGCGGCCCGGGCGTTCCTGGAGCCGGCCCTGCAGCAGCACTCCATCGCGCTCTCGCTGGAGATGCGCGACATCGACCCGGAGCTTTCCCCGAAATGCGGCACCATCCGCGACCATATGCAAAAGGCGGACCCGTCATGAGCGATCTGGCCACCAACACCGAAACGCTGAACCGCCACTTGGCCCGCTTCCGCACGGACGGCATCCTGAACCTGATCAACGGCGAAAGCCGCCCCGCCGCCTCCGGCGCCACGTTTGAGACGTCCTCGCCGGTGGATGAAAGCGTGATCTGCTCGGTTGCCAAGGGAAGTGCCGAGGACATCGGCGCCGCCGCTCAGGCCGCCAGGGAGGCCTTCCCCGCCTGGCGCGATATGCCTGCGCTGGAGCGCAAAAAGATCCTGCACCGCATCGCCGGCCTGATCGTCGAACGCGCCGAGGAAATCGCGCTGTGCGAATGCTGGGACACCGGCCAGGCCCTGCGCTTCATGTCCAAGGCGGCGCTGCGCGGCGCCGAAAACTTCCGCTTCTTCGCCGACAAGGCCACCTCCGCCCGCGACGGCCAGCAGCTGCAATCGCCGACGCTGATGAACGTGACCACCCGCGTCCCGATCGGCCCGGTCGGCGTCATCACCCCGTGGAACACGCCCTTCATGCTGTCCACCTGGAAGATCGCGCCCGCGCTGGCCGCCGGCTGCACCGTGGTCCACAAGCCTGCCGAATTCTCCCCCCTCACCGCCCGCATCCTGGCCGAAATCGCCCATGAGGCAGGCCTGCCGCCGGGCGTCTGGAACCTGGTCAACGGCTTTGGCGAGGACGCGGGCAAGTCGCTCACCGAACATCCCGAAATCAAAGCCATCGCCTTTGTCGGCGAGTCCAAAACCGGCTCAATGATCATGAAACAGGGCGCAGACACCCTGAAGCGCGTGCATTTCGAACTGGGCGGCAAGAACCCGGTGGTGGTTTTTGACGACGCCGACCTCGACCGCGCGCTCGATGCCGCGATCTTCATGATCTACTCGCTCAATGGCGAGCGCTGCACCTCCTCCTCGCGCCTCCTGGTGCAGGACAGCATCGCTGACGAATTCGAGGCGAAGCTGATCGAACGCGTCAACAGCATCAAGGTCGGCCACCCTCTGGATCCGGCCACCGAGGTCGGCCCGCTGATCCACAAGGTGCATTTCGACAAGGTCACCTCCTACTTCGAGACTGCCAAACAGGACGGCGCCACTATCGCCGCCGGCGGCACCCGCGCGGGCGACAAGGGCTGGTTCGTCCGTCCAACGCTGTTCACAAATGCCACCAACGATATGACCATCGCGCAGGAGGAAATCTTCGGCCCGGTCCTCACATCCATCCGCTTCAAGGACGAAGATGAGGCTCTGGCACTGGCCAACGGCACGCAGTACGGCCTCACCGGCTATGTCTGGACCAATGACCTCACCCGCGCCCTGCGCTTCACCAACCAGCTCGAGGCCGGGATGATCTGGGTGAATTCGGAAAACGTCCGCCACCTGCCCACGCCATTTGGCGGGGTCAAGTCCAGCGGCATCGGCCGCGACGGCGGCGACTGGAGCTTCGAGTTCTATATGGAACAGAAACACATCGGCTTTGCCCTGGGCCACCACAAAATCCCGCGCCTTGGCGCCTGATCCGCTCTTCATCCGGCTCAAAATATCCCGGGGAGCGTGAGGGGCCGGCCCCTCGCTCCCGCCCGGGCCTCAAATGAAAGGTTCAAACCATGCCTGTCCCCGCCCCGAACCTCTACCCGCCCTTCAACATCGTGCGGCTCAGCCATGTGGAATACCGCGTCACAGACCTCGCCGCCTCCCGTGCCTTCTACGTGGACACCCTCGGCCTGCAAGTGACGCATGAGGACGACAGCCGCATCTACTTGCGCGCGATGGAGGAACGCGGCCACCATTGCATCGTGCTGGTCAAGGCGGACACCGCCTCGGTCGGTGTCCTCGGCTTCAAGCTCTATGACGAGCCGGACCTGGACAGGGCGGCGGAGTTCTTCGCCTCCAAGGGCCTGCCGGTGGAATGGGTCGACCGCCCCCACATGGACCGCACGTTGCGCACCCGCGACCCCTGGGGCATCCCCTTGGAGTTCTATGTGAAAATGGACCGGCTGGAGCCGATCCACCAGAAATACAGGCTCTACAACGGGGTGAAACCGCTGCGCATCGACCATTTCAACATGTTCTCGGCGGACGTGGATGCCTCCGTCGCGTTCTACAACGATATGGGATTCCGCGTGACTGAGTTCACCGAGGATGACGACAGCGGCAAGATCTGGGCCGCCTGGATGCACCGCAAGGGCGGCGTGCATGATGTGGCCTTCACCAACGGCCTTGGCCCCCGCCTGCACCACACCGCCTTCTGGGTGCCGAACCCTTTGAACATCATCGACCTCCTGGACCTGATGTCGACCACCGGCTACGTGGACAACATCGAGCGCGGCCCCGGACGCCACGGCATCTCCAACGCCTTCTTCCTTTATGTGCGCGACCCCGACGGCCACCGGATTGAGATCTATTGCTCCGATTACCAGACCGTCGATCCGGACCTGGAACCGATAAAATGGTCGCTCACCGACCCGCAGCGCCAGACCCTCTGGGGCGCCCCGGCCCCGCGCAGCTGGTTCGAGGAAGGCTCGGTGTTTGAAGGCGCCACTGCGATACCCAGCGCTTTGAACGCCCAGCCGATTATCGCACCTTGAACCTCGCAGTATCATAGCTGAGAGGCGCGGCTGCCCGGGCGGGCGCGAACGCGCCTGCCGGGGGGCAGGCAGGCGCGGCCCGGCGGTTCCGCCGGGCAGGAGATATGGAAATTGAGGACCGCCCCGCGTCCATTGAGAGTATGAAAAGATGAAATGGGATGAATTCTCCGAATGGGGCCGCAGGGTGGCCGACTGGACGCAGGACTACCACCTGACCGTCGGCGACCGCCCGGTGCGGGCCAAGTCCGAGCCCGGCGAGGTGCTGAACGCCCTGCCGCAAACCCCGCCTGAGGACGGTGAAGGGATGGAGGCGATATTCCGCGATTTCGAGGACATCGTGATGCCCGGCATCACCCATTGGCAGCACCCGCGCTTCTTTGCCTATTTCACCTCCAACGCCGCCGCGCCCTCGGTGCTGGCCGAATTCCTGACCGCCGCCATCGCGCCGCAATGCATGTTGTGGCAGACCTCCCCCGCGGCGACAGAGATGGAAACGCGGATGATGGACTGGCTGCGCCAGGCGCTGGACCTGCCGGAGCAGTTCCAGGGCGTGATCCAGGACTCCGCCTCCTCCGCCACCCTCGCTGCCGTCCTGACAATGCGGGAAAAGGCGCTGAACTGGCAGGGCAACAGCCAGGGCCTGTTCGGCCAGAAGGCCCTGCGCATCTACTGTTCCTCCGAGGTCCACACCTCCATCGACCGCGCCATCTGGGTTGCAGGCATCGGCCAGCAGAACCTGATCCGCATCCCCATCAAGGGCGACTGGCGCGGCATGGACCCGGACGCGCTGGAGGCGGCCATTCAGGCCGACCTCGCCGCTGGCCGTCAGCCCGCCGGCGTGATTCTCTGCGTCGGCGGCACCGGCGTTGGCGCCACAGACCCGGTCGACAAGGTGCTGGATGTGGCCGAAAAATACGGTCTCTATACCCATGTGGACGCGGCCTGGGCCGGCTCCGCCATGATCTGCCCCGAATACCGGCACTACTGGCCGGGAGTGGAGCGCGCCGACAGCATCGTCTTCAACCCGCACAAATGGCTTGGCGTGCAGTTCGACTGCTCCGCCCATTTCCTGAAGAGCCCGGATGATCTGGTCCAGACCCTCGCCATCAGCCCGGAGTACCTCAAGACCCACGGCCATGACGGCATCATCAACTATTCCGAATGGTCGGTGCCGCTGGGCCGCCGCTTCCGCGCGCTCAAGATCTGGTTCCTGATCCGCACCTACGGACTTGAGGGCCTGCGCCAGCGCCTGCGCAACCACATCAACTGGTCGACCCAGCTTCACGAAAAGCTCAAGTCAGAGCCTGATTTTGAGATCACCACCCCGCCAATGTGGTCGCTCTGGTCCTTCCGATACGCGCCCGAAGGCGCCAAGGATCTGGACGATCTCAACCTGCGGCTGGTCAATGCGATCAACGACGACGGCCGCATCTACCTGACCCAGACCCGCCTCGACGGTCAGCTGGTGATCCGCTTCCAGGCGGGCCAGTTCGAGACCACCGAAGCGGACGTGATGATGGCCTTCGATGTCATCACCGAAATCGCAAGGAGCCTGACCTGATGCGCTTTGCCACCTACTCCGCCGACGGCGAAACCTTCTATGGCGCGGTGACAAATGCGGGCATGATCGCCCTGTCGCCGCAGTTCCCCGACTGGCCCACGATGCGCGATGTGATCGCGGCGGATGGCCTGCCCGCACTGGCAAAGGCCGCCGAGGGCAAGCCCGTCACCCACACCGATTTCACCTATGAGATCCCGATCCCCAACCCGGAGAAAATCATCTGTGTCGGTGTCAACTTCCCGGACCGCAACGCGGAGTACAAAGACGGCTCTGCCCAGCCCAAACACATGTCCCTGTTCCCCCGCTTCCCGCGCTCCTTCACCGGCGCCGGGCGCCCGTTGATCCGCCCGCCGGAAAACCACACGCTGGATTACGAGGGCGAGGTCGCAGTGGTGATCGGCAAACCGGGCCGCCGCATCAAACCGGAAGACGCCTATGATCACATAGCGGCTCTAACACTGGCGAATGAGGGCACCATCCGCGACTGGGTGCGCCACGCCAAATTCAACGTCACGCAAGGCAAGAACTGGGACAACTCCGGCGCCATCGGCCCGTGGTTGGTGCCCTTCACCAACGCCGCCCAGCTGGATGAGGCCCGTATCCTCACCCGCGTGAACGGAGAGGTCCGTCAGGATGACACCCTCAGCCGGATGATGTTCCCGGTCCGCGAGGAGATCGCCTATATCTCCACCTTCACCACCCTGCAGCCGGGCGACGTTATCATCACCGGCACCCCCACTGGTGCCGGCGCCCGCTTCGACCCGCCAAAATACCTGGTCCCCGGCGACGTAGTCGAGGTCGAGGTGGAGGGCATCGGCATCCTGCGCAACACGGTTGAGGATGAGACATGACCCCGGAGCAGCATCAAGACGCCGCTGACCGGCTGTTCAAAGCCGAGCAAACCGGCCAGCAATGCGGCCTGCTCTCCTTGGCATATCCCGGCATGACGCTGGACGATGCCTATGCGGTCCAGCAGGCTCTAATCAGGCAAAAACTGGCCTCCGGCCGCAAGAAAATCGGCTGGAAAATCGGCCTCACCAGCCGCGCCATGCAGCAGGCGCTGAACATCACCACGCCCGACAGCGGCGTGCTGCTGGACGACATGGCATTTGAAAACGGCGCCACCGTCCCCGCAGGCCGCTTCATCCAGCCGCGGGTGGAGGCGGAGATCGCCTTTGTCATGAAGTCCCCCCTCGCAGGCGCCGACTGCACCCGCGCGGACGTTCTGGCCGCAACAGACTATGTGGCTCCCTCGCTGGAAATCCTCGACACCCGTATCCTGCGTGCTGACCCGGATACCGGCCAGCCCCGCATCATCACCGACACCATCAGCGACAACGCAGCCAACGCCGGCCTGGTGCTGGGGGCCGAACGCCACGCCCCGAACGCCCACGACCTGCGCTGGACCGGTGCCATCGCCGCGCGCAACGGCACGGTGGAGGAAACCGGCCTCGGCGCCGGCGTCTTGAATGATCCCGTCACCTCGGTCCTGTGGCTGGCGCGCCGGATGGCGGAATATGGACAACAGATCGAGGCCGGGGATATCGTGCTGTCAGGCTCTTTCATCCGCCCCATAGAATGCCCGCCGGGTACGGAAATCACCGCTGATTTCGGCCCCTTCGGTTCCGTATCCATCAACTTTGCCTGACAGGAGGCCTCGCCCATGCCCGCGCCCAAGAACACTTTCAAGCAGGCCCTTGCCAAGGGTGAGCGCCAGATCGGCTGCTGGATGAGCTTTGCCGAAGGCCAGATCGCCGAGATCATGGGCACCTGCGGCTTTGACTGGCTGGTGATCGACGGCGAGCATGCGCCCAACGACATCCGCTCGATCCGCGACCAGCTGATGGCGCTGGCGGCCTCTCCCAGCCATCCGGTGGTGCGGGTGCCTGTGGGCGAGACCTGGATGATCAAGCAGGTGCTGGATGCGGGCGCGCAGACAGTGCTGGTGCCGATTGTCGAAAGCGCTGATCAGGCCCGCGAGCTGGTCCGTGCCTGCCATTACCCGCCCAAGGGCGTGCGCGGGGTCGGCGCCACGGCGGCGCGCGCCACCATGTTCGGCTCGGTCTCTGAGTACATCCAGACCGCCGATCAGGAGGTCTGCCTGCTGGTGCAGGTGGAAAACCGCGCCGGGATGGCCGCGTTGGACGAGATCCTGCAGGTCGAGGGCATCGACGGCGTCTTCATCGGGCCCGCGGACCTGTCCACCGACATGGGCCACCAGGGCAACTCCGCCCACCCGGAGGTCCGTGCGGTGATCGCCGATGCCATAACCCGCATCAAGGCCGCAGGCACCGCCCCCGGCATACTCGGCACCACCGATGAGGCCACCCAGGCCTACGCCGACATGGGCGCGCAGTTCCTGGCGGTGGGCATTGACGTGATGGTGCTGGCCAGAAACGCCCGCGATCTCGCTGCCAAGTGGAAGGCAGTCTAGCCACCAAGCGCAAGCCGCAAAAAAGAAGCCCT
>NZ_JBQKUH010000061.1:0-26109 GCF_054968485.1 Leisingera sp. G5_S3_59_S7 | reverse complement strand
CGCGGACGCGGGAGCGCTGCCGTTTCCGCACTGGACTCCGCCGCCCAAATCAGGTGAACCCGGGCCAGCCGCTGCAACAGGAGACCCGCATGACCGATCAGCCCCTAACGCTCGCCGGACGCGCCGCAGAGGTGCTGAACACCGCAGACGGGCGGCAGAAGACCGCGCTGTCGCGCCGCCACGCCGCCGCGTGGTTTGCCTTCCGCAACGGCTCCGGCCCGGACATCGCCATCGGCACCGCCTCCCCGCCGATGCACCCGGCCCGGCCGGACAAGCCTGAGCTGCTGCACCCCCGCGACGTGCCCAAGCGCAAGCCGGGGTCCGAGGCCGGCCGCCTCGCGCTGCTGCATGCCGTCGCCCATATCGAGCTGAACGCCGTTGACCTGCACTGGGACATCATCGCCCGTTTTTCCCACGTGCCGATGCCGGTGGGCTTCTTCGACGACTGGGTCAAGGCCGCGGATGAAGAATCAAAGCATTTCAACCTGATGTGCGACTGTCTTGAAGCGCTGGGCAGCCATTACGGCGCCCTGCCGGCCCACGCCGGCATGTGGCGCGCCGCCGAGGACACGGCAGAGGACCTGATGGGCCGCCTGGCGGTGGTGCCAATGGTGCTGGAGGCGCGCGGGCTGGACGTCACTCCCGGCATGATCGAAATCTTCCGCAAGGCACAGCTCACCCAGGCCATCGACGCGCTGGAGGTGATATATGCCGAGGAGGTCGGGCATGTCGCCTATGGCTCCAAATGGTTCAACTTCCTGTGCGGGCGGGACAACCTGGACCCCAAGGAGGTGTTTCACGCGCTGGTGCGGAAATACTTCCACGGCGCCCTGAAGCCGCCCTTCAACGAGGAAAAGCGCGCCGATGCCGGGCTGCCGCCGGATTTCTACTGGCCCTTGGCCGATCAGGCGCGGGACCTGCCGGGCCGCTGAGGCCTGGCGGCCCACAGTCTTCTTTACCAAACCGCCTCAGCCGCCTAGACTGGGAAACCTCGGCAGCCGGGTGATCCCATGTTCGAAAACGACTTTCCTTTGCTCAGCACAGCAAGCCTCGTGGCCCTGATCCTGCACACGGCAAAGTCCGGCCCGGTAACGCTGGACAGCTGTGAAAAGGCGCTCGGCGGTCTTTTCCGCCAAGCCAACGAAACCCCGGGCCTGCCGCCGGAGGCCCTGCGCGAACGCCTGGACGGGCACCTGTCCGACCTGGAGATCGCCGGCATCCTGGTCCCGGCAGAGCCGGTGCCGGGAGAGGCGGCCAGCTGGCGGTTGACCAGCCGCGGCCACCAGGCCCTCACGCGGCATCCCGAAGGGCTCGACCAAACCGACCTTGCCAAATACCCCGAATTTGCCGCCCACCTGCGCGACACCGCGCATCACGCCTGCGGCATGGACCCGCGGGGCGCGCAGTTTGACGAGGGCTACCGCGCCGGCATGAACGGCCAGCCCTTCACCGGAAATCCATATGGCTTCGACACTGCCGATCACCAGGCCTGGGAAAGCGGCTGGACCGAAGCGCAGGAGGAACGGCGCAAAGGCCAGCCGGGCTGATCTGCCCGGCCCTCCTTCGGCGCGGCACACGTCCTGGCCGGTCAGGCGGTGCTACCGGCGTCCCGGAGCCGAGCCATTCTCCGGCGCAGTTCTTGCCATTGCTGCTGCCTGCCCGCCGCTCCTTTCGGCAAAATCCCGCCGATACACCTCACCTTACCGCCGGCATCCGTCCCAATGGGTCAACAGGCTTGCCCAATCGGCCCGCCCTGTCTATTCACTTCGCCCAAGGCACCGGATCCGCCTTGCGGCGCCGGTAGGGAACGGGACAGGGAACGGACTTTGCGCACACGGCTCGCGATCAGAATTCACGCGTTTCTGGAGCGCCGCTTTCCTGAGCGGCGGGTGTTCCTCAAATCCGACAGCGACACGCGTTTCATCCGGCTGCGGTCGGAAACCCAGCTGGTTGCGGTGGCAGGCATCACCCTGTTTGTCGCCTGGACCATTGTCGCCACCGCCATCGTGCTGATGGACAGCATCGGCGCCGGCAATTTCCGCGAGCTGGCCAAACGCGATCAGCAGACCTACCGCGAACGGCTGAACGCGATCTCCGCCGAGCGCGACGCCCGCGCCGAAGAAGCCCTGGCAGCGCAGGAGCGGTTCAACGCCGTGCTGGCCCAGATTTCGATGATGCAGTCTGAGCTGCTGGCCTCGGAAACCCGCCGCCGCGAGCTGGAAACCGGCATCGAGGTGATTCAGACCACCCTGCGCGACACCATGAGCGACCGCGACGGCGCCCGCAAAGCGCTGGCGCAGCTGGAGGCGGAAACCCAGGACGAAAACGCCGCCCCCGCGGTCATGGCCAGCGCCACGGAGCAGATGGACATGCTGGCCGGCGCCCTGACCGACACCGCGGCGGAACGCGACCGGATCATGGCCGACGCGCTGGACGCCATCGGCCAGCGCCAGGAGCTGGAGCTGGAACTGCAGCTGATGGAAGAGCGCAACGGCCAGATCTTCCGCCAGCTGGAAGAGGCTGTCGCGGTCTCGATCACCCCGCTCGATAAAATGTTCCGCAGCGCCGGCATGCCGCCCGACCGGATCCTGGAGCAGGTGCGGCGCGGCTACAACGGCCAGGGCGGGCCGCTCAGCCCTTTGGCAATGTCGACCCGGGGTGAGGAACCGTCCCCGGAAGAGCTGCGCGCCAACAATATTCTGGCCCGGCTGGACCAGCTGAACCTGTACCGTCTGGCGGCGCAAAAGGCGCCGTTCGCCACCCCGGTCAACCTGGGCCAAGTGCGCCAAAGCTCCGGCTTCGGCTACCGCCGCGACCCTAAGACCGGCGGCCGCCGCCTGCACAAGGGGTCCGATTTCGCCGGCCGCACCGGCACTGACATCTTTGCCACCGCCGACGGCGTCGTGACCCACGCGGGCTGGCAATCCGGCTACGGCCGCCTGGTGACGATCCGCCATGCATTCGGCATCGAAACAAGATACGCCCATAATTCGAAACTCCGCGTTAAGGCCGGCCAAAGGGTCTCGCGCGGGGATCACATTGCTGATATGGGTAACACCGGACGGTCCACCGGGACCCACCTCCACTACGAGGTGCGGGTCAACGGGCAACCTGTAAACCCCATGATCTACATCAAGGCTGCGAGAAATGTTTTCTAAGAGCAAAATCAACGAGCCCGGGCCGAAGCAGGCCGAAGCAACCCCGGCTGCCCCCGCCTCTGCCGCTCCGGCTGCACCGGCGGCCAGCGACTACAAGTCCAGCGCGCCCAAGGCCAAGCCCGCCGCATCGCTGCTCAGCTCGGACCTGCACATCACCGGCAACGTCAAAACCACCGGCGACATCCAGGTCGAAGGCACCGTCGAGGGCGACATCCGCGCGCACCTGCTGACCGTCGGCGAAACCGCCACCATCAAGGGCGAAATCACCGCCGACGACGTGGTGATCAACGGCCGCATCGTCGGCCGCGTGCGAGGCCTGAAGGTGCGCCTGACCTCCACCGCGCGGGTCGAAGGCGACATCATCCACAAGACCATCGCAATCGAAAGCGGCGCCCATTTCGAAGGCTCCGTGCAGCGCCAGGACGATCCGCTGAACCCGGGCGGCCGCAAATCCGCCCCGGCGGCAGCCCCCGCCGCGGCCCCGGCCCCCTCGGCAGCGGTCCAGGCCGCCACCGCGGCGCATAAGGCCGAAGGCTGAGCCTGAACCATTCCGCGACGAACAGCAAACGCCGCAAGCCTCTGCTTGCGGCGTTTCTTTTTTGCCATCATCCCGCAGGGTCAGGATTTCCCGCTCTTTCAAATTCGCGCTAAACGTGAAAATCAATTCTTAGTTAAAGCCGCCTGCGCCGGAGGCCCCTGGCGCCCGGCGGCAGTTCAATAGCAGAAGGCCTTTCGCATCATGAAAGTTGTCATCGACGATCCCAGCGGCGCGTGGACATTGACCGGTTCCGCCTGGAACAACTTCAGCAACCCCACATTGCTCGCCTACACGGACAGCTACATCACGCTTTCTGGCACAAACGGCTCCGTGATGGAGATTCAGGGCAATTTCAGCAGCAGCAGCTATTACAATTGGACCATCTCCTCGATGGCCATCTACCAGAACGGAACCACCAAGGTTTCTATCTCGGAAATGAACATCAGCTACTACCAGCTGGACTACCTTGGCGGCAGCAGCTCGCTCAGCGGCAGTGACACCATCACGTCCAACGTGCAGACCGGCACTTACTGGGCGACCTATGGCGGCAATGATGTGCTCACTCTGGGCACCGGCGACGACACGGTGGACGGCGGCAGCGGCACCGACCGGCTGGTCATCAACGACACATTCGGCAATGCCACCGCCTCTTCCAGCTACAGCGCGCTGGTTCTCAACAGCGCGGACGGCCAGGACCGCATCAGCGGCGTCGAGATCCTGGAATTTGCCAACCGCACGCTGGCCCTGACCGTCGGCAGCTCCAGCAGCAACAGCCTGCAGGGCGACAGCACCGCCGGCATCAGCCACGATCTTATTCTCGGCGGCATCGGCAACGACACCCTGCGCGGTTTGTCGGGCAATGACGTTCTGAAAGGCGAAGACGGTTCCGACAGCCTCGACGGCGGCTCCGGCCTGGATCAGCTGGACGGCGGCACCGGTGCGGACACCCTGACCGGCGGCGGCGACAACGACTTCCTCAGCGGCCAAAGCGGGGACGATCAGCTGGACGGCGGCCAGGGCAGAGACAGGCTGCTCGGCGGCACCGGCAAAGATCATCTCAAGGGCGGCAACGGCAACGACACCCTGTCCGGCGGCGGCGGCAATGACACCCTGTCCGGCGGCACCGGCGGCGACAAGCTCAGCGGCGGCAACGGCCGCGACGTGCTGCTCGGCCACAAGGGCAACGACCAGCTCACCGGCGGCGGCCGCGCCGACACCTTTGTGTTCCACAAGGGCCACGGCAACGACACCATCACCGACTTCACCGCAGGCCAGGACCACATCCAGATCGGGCGCGGCGCCTCCCGGCTGGGACAGCTGGACTTTGAGCAGCAGGGCGATGACGTGCTGGTCTCCTTCGCCGATGTGACCATCCTGGTGGAAGACATCAGCGCGGCGCAGCTGCAGGACGCGGATAACTTCCTGTTCTAAGCCTGCGGGCCGCGGCACGGATCAAGGCGCGCCCCGCCCGGCGCGCCTTTTGTCATTTCAGCATCCACTTGCCATCCGGCCAGAATGCGTGGAAGGCAAAGGCGAACATCACGTCATGGGGCACATCCCGCCCCTGCCCGTCCCGCACCCGGACCGACCCGATGTCGCGCCCCCTGGCAATCGTGCCCGCATCCAGCGCCGAGGCCTGGCCTGCCCGCCAGCTCAGCACCACGCCGGCCTCGCGGATCCCGCCCTCGCGCGCCAGCCGCGACAGCGGCCAGGCCCGGTTGCCGACCCGCACCACCCGCTCCATCGGCGCCAGCCCGTGCGGCGGCGGGGTGCCGTCATACAGGAACGGCCAGTCCGACCTGTCGTAATTCACATATGGGTTCTGCCCGTAACGCCGGTTCCACCCCGGCTGCGCCATCACCAGCCCGTCCGGGTTGCGGGCGGTGAACTCTTCCCAGCTTTCCACCCAGCTCGGCAGCGCCGCCAGCCGGGTGCCGCTCATCCTGCCGACAATGGCGGTGCCGATTGCCTGCTGCCACCAGCTTTGGGTTTCGCGGTCATACATCACCAGATCCGAATGGCGCAGCTTGCCGGTGACCCCAAAGCGCAGAACCCCGGCCCGGGTGCGCCGGTCAAAGGTCATCGCAGAGTTGCACAGCGGGCAATAGGTCACCGCCACCGCCACCCCCGCCACCACGTCATTCACGATTTCATGCCAGGTCAGGTAGCGCAGCGGATAGGCCCGCGGCCGGGCGCCCTCCAGCTCCAGCGTGATCACCGGCTCGCGCGGCTTGATGCGGCGGTCTTTGGCTGCCTCTGTGAACTGCGGTGCATCCAGCGCCGGAATGCCGTCCTTGGGCACCCCGCCCGAGCGGATTTCCTGCCAGTCCTTAACCAGAGTCTGGCTGAAGTCGGTCTTGGGCCATTCCCTCTGCCAGATCTGCGGATCGGCATAAGCGCTGCCCGCCAGCAGCAGCCCGAAACACAACAACACCCCCCTCAGCATGACCAGCACCTCCCGGTCCCAGTAAACGGCGGCAGAGAGGCGCGGAACAGGGGCGGGCACGGGCTTGTGACCGGCTGTCATCACCCCGCACAAGCAAAGGCCCGCCCCCGGGGTGCCGGGCGCGGGCCATTGTCTTTCAAAAGCCGGAAGGCGCTATTCGGTCACGCTCACCTTGGCCATGGTGTCGGGCTGGCCGATCACCGCGCCATTGGGACCGGCACCGCGCTTGATCGCATCGACCACATCCATGCCTTCGGTCACCTTGCCGACAACCGTGTACTGGCCGTCGAGGAACGGGCCCGGGGCAAACATAATGAAGAACTGCGAGTTGGCGCTGTCCGGGCTCTGTGACCGGGCCATGCCGACCACGCCGCGGTCATAGGTGATGTCGGAGAACTCAGCCGCCAGATCGGGCCGGTCAGAGCCGCCCTGCCCGGCCCGGCGCATGTCGCCGCCGGCCTTGCCGAATTCGACGTCGCCGGTCTGCGCCATGAAGCCTTCAATCACCCGGTGGAACACCACACCATCGTATTTGCCTTCTTCGGCCAGTGCGGTGATCTGTTCCACATGCTTGGGCGCCACATCCTCGAACAGGTCGATCTTGATGGTGCCGTTGGCTTCCCCCTCGACCTGGATTTCCAGGCCGGTGGCAAAGGCCGGCCCTGCCGCCAGCAGGGCCAGAGCGGTCAGGCACTTACGCATCCGCAGCAACCTTGACGCTGATCATGCGGTCCGGGTTCGCAGGCGGCTCGCCGCGGGTGATGGCGTCCACGTGCTCCATGCCCTCGATGACACGGCCGTACACGGTGTACTGGCCGTTCAGGAAGTGGTTGTCCTTGAAGTTGATGAAGAACTGCGAGTTTGCAGAATCCGGGTTGGCAGAGCGCGCCGCGCCCAGGGTGCCGCGGTCGTGCGGCAGCTTGGAGAACTCAGCCGGAACATTCGGCAGCGAGGAGCCGCCGGTGCCCGCCATGCGGATGTTAAAGCCGTCTTCCATGTCGCCGTTGGCCACGTCGCCGGTCTGCGCCATGAAACCGTCGATCACCCGGTGGAAGCAGACGTTGTCGTATTCGCCGGCACGGGCCAGTTCCTTCATCCGCTCGGAATGCTTCGGCGCCACGTCGGGCAGCAGCTCAATCACAACATTTCCGTCTTTCAGTTCGATGATGACGGTGTTTTCGGGATCTTTGATCTCGGCCATGTGGCCCTCCTGTCGTCGAAATTTGCAACGATAGTTAAGGCCAGCGCCGGGAAATGCCAAGGGAGCATTGACTGATGCGCAAAAACCCCCGAAACAGCGCGCGGATTTGACTGCACTTTCACCATACAAGGGGTTTCGCAGATGGGCTGGAAAACACTCGACGACATGGATCTGAACGGCAAGCGCGTGCTGGTGCGTGTGGACATCAACGTGCCGATCGTCGACGGCGTGGTGACCGACTCCACCCGCATCCGCCGCATCGCCCCCACCGTGCGCGATATTCTGGCCGCAGGCGGCAAGCCGATCCTGCTGGCCCACTTCGGCCGCCCCGGCGGCGAGCGCCGCGAGAACCTGTCGCTGAACCAGCTGGTGCCGACACTGGAGCGCGCCTTTGAAACCCGCGTGCTGTTTGCCGCCGATTGCGTCGGTGCCGGCGCCGAAGCCGCTGCCGATGCGCTGCAGCCGGGCGAAGTGCTGCTCTTGGAAAACACCCGCTTCCACGCCGCCGAGACCAAGAACGATCCCGACCTCGCCGCCGGCATGGCCCGCCTGGGCGAGGTTTACTGCAACGACGCCTTCTCCGCCGCCCACCGCGCGCATTCCTCGACCGAGGCGATTGCCCGCCTGCTGCCCGCCTGCGCCGGCCGCCTGATGCAGGCCGAACTGGAAGCGCTGGAAAGCGCCCTGGGCCAGCCCCAGCGTCCGGTGACGGCCGTTGTCGGCGGCGCCAAGGTTTCGACCAAGCTGGAACTGCTGGGCAACCTGATTGAGAAAGTCGACCACCTGGTGATCGGCGGCGGCATGGCCAACACTTTCCTGGTCGCCAAAGGCCTGCCGGTCGGCATCTCCCTGGCCGAGCGCATCATGAAGGACACCGCAGCCGAGATCCTGGCCAAGGCCGAGGCCGCGGGCTGCGAGATCATCCTGCCCGTTGACATCGTGGTCGCCAAGAAATTCGAAGCCCACGCCGAGCACGAAACCCTGCCCGCCGATCAATGCCCGGAGGACGGCATGATCCTGGACGCAGGCCCGGAAAGCCTCGCCCGCATCATCGAGGTTTTTGCAAACAGCAAGACGCTGATCTGGAACGGCCCCCTCGGTGCGTTTGAGCTGGAGCCGTTCGACGCCGCCACCAACGCGGCCGCGCTCAAGGCCGCGGCGATGACCCGTTCCGGCCAGCTGATCTCGGTTGCCGGCGGCGGCGACACCGTTGCGGCCCTGAACGCCTCCGGCGCAGCCGGCGACTTCACCTATATCTCCACCGCCGGCGGCGCCTTCCTGGAATGGATGGAAGGCAAAACCCTGCCCGGCGTCGCCGCACTGGAGCAGTAAGCCCCGCGCGGTCAGCGCTGTCCGGCCCAGCTGCAAAGCTGGGCCTTTTTCTTGTCCGGCGCGGCCCTATGCGCCGCGGAACCGCGCCAGGACCGCCGGCACATCCAGCCCGGCCACCGAGCCCGGCAGCGAACCGCGCTCTCCGGCAACCCGGCTTCCCACATAACCCTCTGCCACTGCAGCAGGCGCCGCGTCCATCAGGCAGGCCGCCGTCATCAGCGTGGCCAGGCTTTCGGCGAACCAGCGCGCCTCCGCCTCATCCGGCAGCCCGGGCCAGCGCGCCCGGTGCGCCGCCAGCGCCGCGTCATAGCGCCTGTCCCCGCCCCTGGCCCCGTCCAGCAGCGCGTTCAGCGCCGCACTGGCCCGCGGCTCCCTGGCCAGCGTGCGCAGGATATCCAGGCAGATCACGTTGCCGGAGCCTTCCCAGATCCCGTTCAGCGGTGCCTCGCGGTACAGCATCGGCATCGGCGTTTCCTCGACATAGCCCATGCCGCCCAGCACCTCCATCGCCTCGCCGATCACCGGGATGCAGCGCTTGTTGCCAAGGTATTTCGCCAAGGCGACCCCGATCCGCGCCAGCGCCCGGCTGTCCGCGTCCGTCCGGTCAAAGGCCGCCGCCATCGCCATCCCTGCGGCCAGCGCGCCCTCGGCATCCAGCACCAGATCGACCAGCACCGCGCGCATCAGCGGCTGGTCGATCAGCTTCTTCTGAAAGGCCGCACGCCCCTCGGCCCACCAGAACGCCTCCGCCAGCGCCGCCCGCATCAGCCCGGCAGGCGCCAGCGCGGTGTCCAGCCGTGTGTGATGCACCATTTCGATGATGGTGCGCACGCCCGCGCCCTCCTCGCCCACCCGGTACGCCAGCGCCTCCGCGTATTCGATCTCAGAGCTTGCATTGGCGCGGTTTCCCAGCTTGTCCTTCAGCCGCTGCAGCCGGATGCCGTTGCGCCCCTCCTCCAGCCAGCGCGGCACCAGAAAACAGGTCAGCCCGCCCTCCGCGTAGGCCAGTGTCAGGAAGCCGTCCGACATCGGCGCCGAGCAGAACCACTTATGCCCGGTCAGCCGGTAATGGGCGCCGTCCCGCACCGCCCGGGTGGTATTGGCCCGAACGTCAGAGCCGCCCTGCTTCTCGGTCATCGCCATACCCAGCGTCGCGCCGCGCTTGTGCGCCACGGGCCGTACCCCGGCGTCATACTCCGCGCTCAGCAGCTTCGGGTGCCACAGCGCCGCCAGATCCGGCGCATGGCGCAGCGCGGGTATGGCGGCATAGGTCATGGTCATCGGGCAGCACACGCCCGGCTCCACCTGATTAAGCATATAGACATGCGCCGCATGGGTGACATGGCCGCCCGGCCTGCCGTCCCAGGCGGCATGGGCATAGCCCAGCCGCTGCGCCGCCGCCATCACCTGATGATAGCCCGCGTTGAACCGCACCTCGTCCAGGCGGCGGCCGGAGCGGCTGAACAGCTCCAGCCGCGGCGGATCGCGCCGCGCCTCCGCAGCTGCCTCCAGCAGCGCGCCGCTGCCGTATTCCGCCCCCGCGCGGGCAAGCTCCTCTGCGCGGCCGCCGTGATGCGCCGCATAGGACCGCAGCGACGCGTCCTCCGCCCACAGATCGCGCCCGCCGCGCGGCTGCGGCTGGTTCTGCACCTCATGAGTTCCCAAATCGCCGCGCCCGGCGCAGGCTGCACTGTCTTGCATCGCTGATCCTCCCTGACCCCCAGCCTGCGCAAGCGGCCGGCCTGTGGCCAGCACAGCGCGGCGTCACCACCGGGCTGCCGTTACGGCAGCGCCGGGGCCGAACCGCAAAAAATTCCCCCTGTGGACAGTTTTGGGATTCACAAGCCGATTCGGTTGTGGCATACATAAGTCAGACGCCGGGAAACGGCGCAAAATCAAAACACTACAGCAGTAACATACAGGCACTCCCAACGTGACCCGAAGCACCCGGCCGTCTTTTGGCGCCATCGCCTTCTTTGCTATCGCCTTCGCGCTCAGCGCGTATTTTACCTTTGCGGCGGTACAAGGCGACTTCGGTCTATTCCGGAGGGTCGAGATCCAAGCCGAAGCAGAAGAACTGCGGCTGGATCTCGGCCGTCTCCAGACCCAGATCGGCGACATGGAAAACCTGACCCGACGCCTCTCCGACGATTATCTCGATCTCGACCTGCTGGATGAGCAGGCCCGCTCGGTGCTCGGCCTGGTCCGCGCCGACGAGATCGTGATCCGCTGACCCCCGCCTCTACGCTCCCTGTGTAACACCGGCGGCGGCCGGTCCGTCCAGCCTGCCTGCAACAGCCTCCCAAACAGATAGCCGCCCCGGATGCCGGCCATGGCCCGCGCTGCGCGGCCTGCCGGAACCCCTCCCGCTGTCCCGCTGCAAAAGGGCCTTCCCCTGCCGGGCGCAAGCGGCCATGATGCGGCACCTGCCGCAGCCCCGCCGGCGTGGCATTTTTGCGCGCCCTCGGCGGTTTTTTACGCGGCGGAAACCCCGCGGCAGAATAACACTATTCAGCCGCCGCAAAACCGGTTATGAATTTGTTTAATGCTAAACTATCTAGCCTACAGGGGGAGCCGACCACCATGGCCGCTAGAAAAACCACAAAGAAACCAAACGTTTCTGCCGAAGAACTCACCCACTACTACCGCGAGATGCTGCTGATCCGCCGATTCGAGGAAAAATCGGGCCAGCTGTACGGCATGGGTCTGATCGGGGGCTTCTGCCACCTCTACATCGGCCAGGAAGCCGTTGTCGTGGGCCTCGAGGCCGCCGCCGAGGAAGGCGACAAGCGCGTCACCTCCTACCGCGACCACGGCCACATGCTGGCCTGCGGCATGGACCCCGACGGCGTCATGGCTGAGCTCACGGGCCGCGAGGGCGGCTACTCCAAGGGCAAGGGCGGCTCCATGCACATGTTCTCCAAGGAGAAGCATTTCTATGGCGGCCACGGCATCGTCGGCGCCCAGGTGCCGATCGGCGCAGGCCTCGCATTCGCCGACAAGTACAAGGGCAACGGCCGCGTCACCTTCACCTATTTCGGTGACGGCGCCGCCAACCAGGGCCAGGTCTACGAGACCTTCAACATGGCCGCCCTGTGGAAGCTGCCGGTGATCTTCGTGATCGAAAACAACCAGTACGCCATGGGCACCTCGCAACAGCGCTCCACCTCCAGCGCCGAGATCTGGGAACGCGGCAAGGCGTTCGGCATCCCGGGCGAAGCGGTGGACGGCATGAACGTCCTCTCCGTCAAGGAAGCGGGCGAGCGCGCCGTGGCCCACTGCCGCAACGGCGACGGCCCCTACATCCTTGAGGTCAAAACCTACCGCTACCGCGGCCACTCGATGTCGGATCCGGCCAAGTACCGCACCCGCGAAGAGGTCCAGAAGATGCGCGAGGAGCGCGACCCGATCGAGCAGGTCCGCGACATGCTCCTGACCGGCAAGCACGCCACCGAAGAGGACCTCAAGGCGATCGACAAGGAGATCAAGGAAATCGTTTCCAAGTCCGCCGACTTCGCCAAGGAAAGCCCCGAGCCCGCCTTGGAAGAGCTCTGGACCGACATCTATGCGGACGAAGTGCCGCAGGAAAACGCCTGAGAGGGAAGAACAAGACATGGCAACTGAAATTCTGATGCCCGCCCTGTCGCCGACCATGGAGGAAGGCACCCTGGCCAAATGGCTGGTCAAGGAAGGCGATACCGTGAACTCCGGCGACATCCTGGCCGAGATCGAAACCGACAAGGCGACGATGGAATTCGAAGCCGTCGACGAAGGCACCGTCGGCAAGATCCTGATCGGTGAAGGCACCGAAGGCGTCAAGGTCAACACCCCCATCGCGGTGCTGGTCGAAGACGGCGAAAGCGCTGACGACTACGAGGCCTCCAGCGCCAAGGAAGAGGCCCCTGCCGGGGATGCGCCCGCCGGGGAAGCGCCCTCGGACGAACCCGCCGCTGCCGCACCGCAGAAAGAACCTGCCATGCCGGCCAAGGTTCTGGAGCCCGACTACCCGGAAGGCACCGAGATGGTGCAGACCACCGTGCGCGAAGCACTGCGCGACGCCATGGCCGAGGAAATGCGCCGCGACGAGGACGTGTTCCTGATGGGCGAGGAAGTCGCCGAGTACCAGGGCGCCTACAAGGTCTCCCAGGGCCTGCTGGATGAGTTTGGCGCCAAGCGGGTGATCGACACCCCGATCACTGAGCACGGCTTTACCGGCATCGCCACCGGCGCGGCCTTTGGCGGGTTGCGCCCGATTGTCGAGTTCATGACCTTCAACTTCGCCATGCAGGCGATTGACCAGATCATCAACTCGGCGGCTAAGACGCTTTACATGTCCGGCGGCCAGATGGGCGCGCCGATGGTGTTCCGCGGCCCCAACGGCGCTGCCGCCCGTGTCGGCGCCCAGCACTCGCAGGACTACGCCGCCTGGTACATGCAGATCCCGGGCCTCAAGGTGGTGATGCCCTACTCCGCCGCCGACGCCAAAGGTTTGATGAAGACCGCCATCCGCGATCCCAACCCGGTGATCTTCCTGGAGAACGAAATCCTCTACGGCCGCGCCTTCGACGTGCCGAAACTGGACGATTTCACCATCCCCTTCGGCAAGGCCCGGATCTGGCGCGAAGGCTCCGACGCCACCATCGTCTCCTTCGGCATCGGCATGCAGTACGCGCTGGAAGCCGCCGACAAGCTGGCCCAGGACGGCATCTCGGCTGAGGTCATCGACCTGCGCACGCTCCGCCCGATGGACCTGCCCACGGTGATTGAATCGGTCAAGAAAACCAACCGGCTGGTCACGGTCGAGGAAGGCTGGCCGCAGGGCTCCGTCGGCAGCTACATCGCGTCGGAAGTGCAGCGCGAGGCGTTCGACTACCTGGATGCGCCGGTTGTGACCTGCACCGGCAAGGACGTGCCGATGCCCTATGCCGCCAACCTGGAACGCCACGCGCTGATCACCACGGAAGAGGTGGTCGAAGCCGTGAAACAAGTGTCCTACCGCTAGAGGCACCGATGGAAATCAGGGGCCGCGATCCCGAAACCGAAAGCTACCGCGTCACGCTGACCGTCGACGGGCGCACAGTCACCGCACTGGTTCCCGAACGGCTGGCAGCAGACACACGGCTGATCGGCTCGCGGCCCTCCCATCAGGAGGCCTACGTCTGGATGGCCGAATACAAAGACAAGATCGAAGCCGCGATCACCCATCTGGCCCGCGGCACCAGGCGCCCCAAGGCGCCGTTTGACCAAATTGTTCTGATTGAGGAGCGCTGACATGCCCACCGAAATCCTGATGCCCGCGCTTTCTCCCACCATGGAGGAAGGCACCCTTGCCAAATGGCTGGTCAAGGAAGGCGACACTGTTTCCTCCGGCGACCTGATCGCCGAGATCGAAACCGACAAGGCCACCATGGAATTTGAAGCCGTGGACGAAGGCACCGTCGGCAAGATCCTGATCGCCGAAGGCTCCGAAGGCGTGAAGGTGAACACCCCGATCGCGGTGCTGCTGGAAGACGGCGAAAGCGCCGACGACATCGATACCTCCGGCAGCTCCAGCGCGGACGCGGCTCCGGCCAAGGAAGCCAAGGCAGAGGCGCCTGCGGAAGCCAAGTCCGAAGCGCCGAAGGCAGAGGCCAAAGCCGCCCCCGCCGCGCCGCAGGGCGCCGACGGCAACCGCATCTTCGCCTCGCCGCTGGCGCGCCGCATCGCCGCCGACAAGGGCCTGGACCTCGCGCAGATCGAGGGCTCCGGCCCCAAGGGCCGCATCGTCAAGGCCGACGTGATCGACGCCAAGCCGCAAGCCGCCAAGGAAGAGGCTCCCAAGGCCGAAGCCGCCAGCGCACCGGCGGCCGCTGCCGCCCCCGCGGCCGGCCCCTCCGCCGATCAGGTGGCCCGCATCTACGAGGGCCGCGAGTACGAAGAGGTCAAGCTCGACGGCATGCGCAAGACCATCGCCGCCCGCCTGACTGAGGCCAAGCAGCAGGTGCCGCATTTCTACCTGCGCCGCGACATCCAGCTGGACGCGCTGCTGAAGTTCCGCGGCGACCTGAACAAGCAGCTCGACGCCCGCGGCGTCAAGCTCTCGGTCAACGACTTCATCATCAAGGCCTGCGCCCTGGCGCTGCAGTCGGTGCCGGACGCCAACGCGGTCTGGGCCGGTGACCGGGTGCTCAAGATGAAAGCCTCCGACGTCGCCGTCGCCGTCGCCATCGAGGGCGGCCTCTTCACTCCGGTGCTGCAGGACAGCGACACCAAATCCCTGTCTGCCCTGTCGGCTGAGATGAAAGACCTCGCAGCCCGCGCCCGCGACCGCAAGCTGGCGCCGCATGAATACCAGGGCGGCAGCTTCGCGATCTCCAACCTCGGCATGTTCGGCATCGACAACTTCGACGCGGTGATCAACCCGCCGCACGGCGCGATCCTGGCCGTTGGCGCCGGCGTGAAAAAACCGGTTGTCGGCAAGGACGGCGAGCTGGCGGTGGCCACCGTGATGTCCGTCACCCTCTCGGTCGACCACCGGGTAATCGACGGCGCGCTCGGGGCGGAACTCCTGAACGCGATCAAGGAGAACCTGGAAAACCCGATGGTGATGCTGGCCTGACAGGCCGCCTCTGCAAAACACCAAAGCCCCGGCCTCAGCGCCGGGGCTTTTTCTTGTGCGATGCAGCCGCCAATCTCAAATGCCCGCTTCGAGCCCAAACTGTGAGCTCGAATTTCTCTCTGCGCGCTCGCAGCAGGGAAAACGCGGCATCGGCAAAATTCTTGGTGCCGCCATGCGGCGGAGAACCCGGCCATTCGGGGCAGTGTGCAGCGATTTTAAACCGCAGACCCGTATTGCGCGGGACAAAAAGACCGCTTGATGAAGCTCCGCGGCAAGAGTCGCGAGAAAGTGTTAGCTCATGCGCATGGCAACGGCGTCAACTGAAAGCAGACCAGCCGTTCCGTAAGGCGCTCCCGGCTTCTGTATAAACGCAGCGGCCAGTGAGATCAGGCCATCCTGGCAACTGAACGATGCAAACTGCAGTTCATTTGGACTGGCGCCCAGAGGCAACCACTCTCAGGGTGAGGCCCCTGGCCGGGTGGTCACTGACCACCTTCCGTATCAACGCAGACATAGCGTTCCGTTCGGGTAGGAGAGTTTGCATGTGCAACAGAACTGGCAGGCCATCGTAAACCCAGCTCACTTCTTATCTAACCTGTTGCGTCAGATTCAGTTCATTCCTGCCGACCTTTGAAGGTCCGCAGGCTGCCAAGGAGTAAATCCCATTAAGAGCTTGGCGAAGTGCCTATCCGGCATAGTGAAAGTTGTGATGCCCGGAGGGTTTCAACGGCGGCCAGGCGAGCCGGATCTTACCGAAACAGCGGTACGCCATGCATTTGAAGATTTGCAGCGCCGGCAGATCCGTTCACCGAACCATTCACTCCAGAAAACAGAGTTGCACCGCAAGCAACGGCGCTCCCGCGGCACGTCTCCGCGGGCAGGTGTCACAAAGGCATCTTGTTCGTTTCTATCAGCCATCACGTGGCTCCTTGCCGCCCGGTATGTCCGGTGCAGGGCTGACAACTTTGTTGGCGCGATTGTCTGCCGGAGGTGCCAAGCCTTCGTTCTCAGCAGATTGGATTGCAAATGCGCCTGAAGGGCCTGCCTGTTCAGCACTTTGGGCAGCCTGCTCACGATCCTGGTCCGGAACGCATTCGCCAAGGTACAAACGGCGGATTTGGGCTTCAGACACGCCGTCAGCCTGCATCACCAAGCGCACCATCGGGTCGGCAAGCATTTCTTCAAGGAAGAACTGCGACAGGTCCTTGCCTGACAACTTGTCCTTGGCTTGGGCGCTCTCGAGGTCCGCCAGTGAAACAGTCAGGCTGCGAGCCAGCCCTGGATGTGACGCGCGCGGGTGCAACTGTATCAAAACAGAAGCTTTCCAGGCCTGGGGTGTCAGGTGGCCGGGAGGTGCGGAAAGTTCGGTTTCAATGCCGTATTCCCCAGCTGGGAGTGTCTCGTCAAATCCAGGCAAGGTGAAAGGGCGGGAGAATATAGCGACGGCCTTGCTTGTCAGCTGATCCATTTTCTGGTTCTCCTTTGCTGCGGTGCTGTTCTTGCCGGTCCGGCAAAGCGGAGTTGCCGCGGATTGACGGCATCAAGGGTCTTTAGAGGGCAGTCAGGGCTGGTCTTGAACATGCAAGCGGATCTGAACCCCTCTCTCTTTCTCGCATTTGCGCCAGCCGAATTGATCGGAAAAGCCGCGTCACCGGTGCCCAGACCAATGCCGGCGCTCAGGCCATTGAAAGAGATGTTTCGGTCGATCGGTTGCGAGCCGCAGTTTTCAGCCTCTCTGTGAGGCGAAGAAAGCACCAGCAGTCACATCAGATATAGGTATTCCCGGCTCAAATTGCTACGGGACGCTGCAGACTTGAGGCCGCTGAACG
This sequence comes from Leisingera sp. G5_S3_59_S7, assembly GCF_054968485.1. Classification (NCBI taxonomy): domain Bacteria; kingdom Pseudomonadati; phylum Pseudomonadota; class Alphaproteobacteria; order Rhodobacterales; family Roseobacteraceae; genus Leisingera; species Leisingera sp. G5_S3_59_S7. The sequence goes on along the minus strand of NZ_JBQKUH010000061.1, from coordinate 9,007 downwards.
AGGTTTGGAGCTGCATCGCCAAGAGACCGCCGGCATCACAAGAGTGCCGGGTGCCGACCATTCCGCCTGGCTGAACGAGCGTCTGCAGAAGGTCTGTCGTCGCAAAGAACTTTTTCAACGTCGGGTGCTGCCATGGCGTGCAAAAGGGCGCTGTAGTTCAAACGCAGAGTTATCTCGCTCCCGATACGCAGCGGGCAATTCGTCGTTTCCACGACCAGGTGATCGCTGGTCGCACCGATGTAGGAAACCGCTGCTGGAAAGATCAGCCCGGCCGGATCTGTGTCTTGCAGCCCGATGGCCAGGATCGACCGGGTTTTCCAATGATTGCCTGGCACCAGGCTCAGCGCTGACAATGCAGGATCGGACAGCTTCAACGGTGCCAGCTTAGACTTTGTTTTTGTCTCGATCACCTCTGCCTGCAGGACGAAAGCGTCTGTGTGAAGCCCGTTTATCGGGTTTCCGGAAACCGGATCGGTGCCGAGCAGGATGGCCTCCCCCAGGCGCAGGTTATTCACCCTTCCTGCCGGTCCTGTATCAAGCGCCCACCGCAGATTCGCGGAACTGCCTCCGGAAACCACATCAACGAAGGGGCCGCATTCCGCTTCCGTGGCGTCCGCGAGTGATGAGAGTGCCGCCATATCCTCAGCAGTGGGAGCCGGGCCCGCCAGGCAAGCAAAGTTTGCACCGATGCCTCTGAGCAGCACGCCCGGTGTTCTGGTGACCTGAAGCGCGATGTCGGTCAGATCCTCGCGCATAATGCCTTCACGAAGATCCCCCATCTCCACCATCAGGATGATCCCGTGATTGGTGCCTTGGCGCAGGGCAGCAGCGGCGAGGCTGGCGATGATCCCGGCTTCGGTGTTGCAACTGGCTTCGCAGGACGAGACAACGCGCTCCACTTGGCTCAGCATGGGTGTCCGGATCATCAGGACCGGGCAGGTTATCCCTGCCTTGCGCATACGCTCAACATTTGCCACCCGCGCATCAGCCAGTCCTGTTGCACCGCCAGAAAGCATGGCTTTTGCAATGCCCGGGTGTCCGCATACGGCTTTGGTCACACCTGTCACAGTGATCCCGCGTGGGTCCAAGCGGTCGACAAGAACACGCGTGTTCTGACGGATTTTGCTCAGATCAATTTCCAAGCGCGGGGCACTCATAACGCAGCCTTCCCCGGCACCGGCCGTAATTGAGGATAAGCAGACAGAACAAGTTCAGCCAGATGCGCCGGAGGGCAGCTGAGGGCATCGCTGACCGGCAGGTCCAGTGTCCGCGCATGGTTCCTGATAGCAGCATTGATCTCCGCGTCTGTCAGCCCTTCATGGTTGAGGGTCACGCCGATTACCTTTGTGTCCGAAAACGCTTCGATCAGGGCAATCTCGTCACTGGGATCCGGCATTGCCATCTCCGGAAAGTCGCAGCGGTGCGCCCGCGCTGGCGCATGCTGGAGGATCACCGCGTCGGGCTGGCTGCCGCGCAAAATGAATGCGGAAGTGCAAAACGCCGGATGGCTGAGTGCGCCCTGGCCTTCGATCAGAATGACATCCGGCTGTTCGCTCTCGTATGCCGCAAGCACAGCCCCTTCCAATTCCCCGCAGCAGAATTGCGGCGGCACCGCGTCCATTGCGACGCCATACCTGCCGCCCTGCATCAAACCTGTTTGGCCTGTGCCAACCAGAACCGTCTTGATGCGTTGCGCATTCAGTGCCCTTTCGAGGAGGGTCGCCGTGGTCCGTTTTCCAATTGCGCAGTCGGTTCCCAAAATGGCGATACGGATCGCCTTCACACGCGCAATACTTCCGTCGAACAGGCGCATGTCCTTGCTGAGCCGGGGCTTTCGGATATCCCGGACAGTAACGTTCCAGGATTTTGCAGCAGCAATGATCTCCAGGTCTTCACTTAGGTATTCATGCAGGCCGGCTACGATGTTCATTCCCCGCGAGATCGCCTCCAGAACAACCTTCCGGTCGTTGCAGGAGAGTTTCCCGTTTGACGGCGCCATCCCGTAAATCAGCGTGTCAGGGACTGTGCGGTGATGGGAAATGGCGGCTTCAAGACTGCCGAAAACCGGGATCCGGTTGATTTCCCCATCAAGGACTTGCCCGCTGTCGCACCCGTGGTGCCCGCTGTCGATCACTGAAACTATCCGGTAGGCCTTTGAGTGGCGCACCAGCCCGTTTGCAGTTTTCCCATCATTTCCGGCGAAGTTTCCTTCGCAGTACACGATTGCACTGGGAACAGGGTGGAAGGGCAGCTTGCCTTTGCTCCCAGGCTCCTCTGAGTGGACTGGTGAAGACAAACGCGCATTGCTTGCATTTTGCCGTGCTGAGAGGCCGGCTTTGGCTGCGGGGTCCATGATTTGTCCTTTGGATTGAAACAAGCGCTTGGCATTGACTGCCCGCCGCAAGTTATGACGCCGCCAGGCAGGGCAGCATAAGGTGCAAAGCCTAGTTACTCAGAACACAGCGGCCTCTTGCGCGCTGAAAGCTCTTGTTGCACTCCCATCGGTTGCCTGACCTGTCGAGATGAGCGTTATCCGGCAGTTTTATAAGAACACAGCGCTTTCCAGACACTTCGTAACCGCGCGCGCACTTCCAGCCGTTTCTGTAAGGTGCATCGTCAAAGTAGGCATTTTCGGGGATGAACACGGCTGTGCATGTTCCATCCTGTTCAAAGTACCCGCGCTCGCATGTCCAAGGCTGCCCATATTTTGAGCCGTTCAAGAAGGCGTGTTCCGGCACATCGATAGCAAGGCATTTCTCACCTTTGGCCTCAAATCCCCGATTGCAACGCCAAGCTGGCGCGCTGGTGTCGTTCGTCAGATAGGAATTTTCCGGCAGGGCAATTTCCTGGCAGATGTCGTCGACCTTCCGATATCCGCGCAAGCAGTTCCACCGCTTGCCCGAAGGATCGAGATACCCGCCTTCCGGGATAAAGACTTTATCACAAGATGTGCCTTCGACCTCAATATACCCATGCAGACACTCCCACCCGGTACCATAAGGCTTGTTCGTCGGGTACGCGTTTTGCGGCACGGCAACTTCAACACATGTATCACCGGCAAGGCGGTAGGACAGGTTGCATTCCCACCCGCCGCCGTAACTTTTGGCATGGGCGTTTTCTGGTATCGAGGAGGTGCTTGACTGCGGAAAAGCAGGCGCTGCGAATACCAGCAAAAGCCCGAACACGGCTGCAAAACATCTGATCAAGGTTTTCAGGAAAGCCCAGGAGACCATTTCTTTGTCCAGCAACGCTATGCTGGATTCAGAAGACACCGATCGTTCTGACAAATCAGGAGGCATCAAGATCCAGCCCGGCAAGGCAAGCCTGTGCAAGATCACGGTTTGGCTGCTCTGAGCCAGGAACCGTTGCCCAGCCTGCTTCCATAACGGCATCCCGGCGCTTGTAAGACATAGCCTCCTGGATTAATGCCAGCTTGGCGGTCCGGTTGGAATCTGTTTGTGCCTGGTCGATGCAAACCGGCACCAAAGCCGCGATCAACGCGTCATGGGATCTGGAACTGGCCATTGCATCTGCTTGGCTTCCTGTCACCCAGCCGCCCCAGGAGAACCCTGCGATGGTAATGGAGACTGCGCCAATCAGGGCTCCGTAAACTCCGGGCCTCAGCCATTCGGGATAAGTCATCTCTGGTCCTCCTGCGGAGAAAGCGCCGCGTCGCTATGATTGCTGTTTTGTGTCAAATCCGCTGGCGCGGCTTTGCGCAGTTAGTTTCAAAGTCACTTTGGGTGATCATGCGCAATTCGGTCCGGCCTGCTTGGCCGCCCCTGCCCTGGACCAGCAGATAGGTTGCTGCGGTGCGGTAGGCCACGAAGCTGAGCCCCTGAATCAGCTCCTCTTCCACGTTGACTTCGCAGGCTCGGGCCGGAAGTTCTTCTGCATAGCCTGCCAAAAACAAACCGATGGGAAAACGTCACCGTCGATCTGGACGACCGTGTGTTCATCCAGGTTCTCATTGAATTTCTGTTTGGCTTGTTTGGCTGCCTCTGCCGCAAAAAAGCTTCCTGGGATCTTCAGGGCGTGATCCCGGCAAAGCTGAGTGTCATCAAAGACCTTAAGGTGAGCGCGAAGTTCACGCACTGATCGATGTTAGCGCCTATCAGGTTTTGAAGTTTTGCCGGTACCAATCGAGACTGCGGCCGCCAGCAGCGGCCGGTGCCACCCCGGTGCCGGTCTGCGTCGGCCTAATGCAGTCTCCGACGCGCACGCGGGCAGGAATAGCCTTCGTCGACGACTTTTACTCAGGCGAGTGCAACCAGTCTTTGCAGAGCGCCCGAACCGGGAAACCGTTAGCTAACCTGTGTCAGTACGTGCAGACCCAATCCCGGATAAAAGGAACGAACCGGCGCCGTATTTTGCCGGTGTGTGATTGTTTCCGAGTGCCAAAGAAGCGCGGGGTATGTGCTGGTCCAATCCGGTCTTGCACATAGTTCGCGCCTTTTATTCTCGGAGACATTTGAAAGGACACCGAAATGACCCCCGAAACAAGAAGACTTTCTGTGAAATTGGATTCCATAAGAGCTGCCTGCGAAAGAGCCCCGGCCGGGCCGAAGAAAGAAGCGGCTTGGAAGCATTACAGGCTTGCGGAGAAGGCGCACAGCGATGAAAACCATACCGAAATGTACAGGGAGCTTGACGCGGCAAAACAAGTTCTCGCCTAGCCTGACCGTTCTGAACCCGCCACCCGGCAGCCTGGGCTCTACCGAAGGGTGGCCGTTTCATTTCAAAAGCGGTCCGGTTTGGTCCAGATATGCCGGATCGAAATCCGCCAGTTGCATGAGCCGGTCAATATCTCCGAACTTCACGTAGCCCTCCCGGAAGGTGACCAGTTTTCGTTCCCGAAGTTGACGCAGAACACGATTCACATGGACAGCGGTCAATCCCAGAGCATCAGCAAGATGGTACTGGGTCAAAGGGCAGGCATAGCCCTCCTTGCTTCCCAGTCCGACGAACGCCAGCCTGGCACCAAGTTCCAGCAGAAAATGTGCCATTCGCGCATCTGCATCGCGGCGTCCCAGCCCGACAAGATGCTCAACAACCATCGCTTCATCGCGTGACGCCGCCCAAAGTATGGCGGCCGCCAGCCTTGGGGTGTCGGCAAATGCTCCCAGCAGGTCACCTGCCATAACCTCGGCTGCTTCGATCTCCACAACAGGCTCGATGCTATGGTCCGAAGTGCGCAGCAAAACGCTGCGCAATCCCAGAAAATCACCCGGTATCTGAAAGTCGACGATTTGGCGCGATCCCTCCGGCTGGATCTTGTACGAGCAGGCCCAGCCCGAAGCCAGAATGTACGCGGCCTGTCCAGGCTGTCCCTGATGCACAAGGTCACAACCTGCCGCAAAGGTTTTCCGCCGCTGATGCAGCTGAGTGAGTACGGCCAGCTCATCTTTTGAAAGAGTGGCAAATGCCGACAGCTTCCTTGCGAGCGGGCTGTGTTCGATGGAGTTCATAACCCCTCCTGAGCTGGCGCGGTGGTATTGAACACCGCCGGTCCCCGGAACTGCTTTGGATCAGTTCGGCCTGCTTCGTTTCCTGCGAAGGTGCTGAAGATAACCTCTCTGTCAGCTTATCATGCCACGCAATGCAAGAAAGGAAGGCCCAAAATGTCCGAGCGGACCGACTGTGCAGGAATGGCCGCGCTATCAATCTGCGAGGCATTGCTGCTGGCTATGAAAGATCTCCAGGTGCTGCCTGAGCATGAAGTCATTGGTGTTCTTCGTGATGCCGCGGCCTTTCATGAGAACGCGGATAGAACGGGAACTGATGCCGAAGGGCACCACGCTGCTGCTTCTCTGATCCATCAGATTATTGCCAACGGAAACCCTGTCCGGAAACCTTGATGGAAGCTGACGCGGCCAAGTCCAAACCGGGTTCGTTTATCATCAGTAAGACAGCTCATAAAACGTTTGAGCATCAGAAACCTAGCGGAGCCAAACGTCCTATCCGCGTGAAGAAAGCCTAGCCCCGCTCCCTGCTTCTCGGTTCTCGGTTCTGGTCGCGGCGAAACAGCGGTTCGGGTTCGGCGAATTTTGCACCTGTGTATGACAGCAATCGGGAAATCTTATGCGGTGACGCAAGTCTCATGCCGCGCCTGCGAGGGATCTCTGCGCCAGCGAAGGCAGTAAATCCAATGTCGGTTTCGTCCGGCATAGCGGGCCGAGCGAATGGGATAGCCAACGCTCGCCCGGAGCCCCGTGAAATCCAGACCGTCAGAAGGCAACACCCCCTGCCCGCTTTTCATCTTCCCCTAAATACTCACCTGCGCAACACCCGCCGCCAGCCCCCCGCCAGCGGCGGCGCGCCGCTCAGTACTGATACCCGGGGGTCGAGGCCGACAGCGCCTGTTCTGACTCATCCATCTCCGCCGCAATATCCTCAAACAACGGCGTCGACAGATAGCGCTCGCCGGTATCCGGCAGCATCGCCAGCAGCACTGAGCCCTCCGGCGCGGTTTCCGCCACCTTGATGGCCGCCGCCAGGCTGCCCCCGCCGGAAATGCCGGTCAGAATGCCCTCCTCCGCCGCCAGCCGCTTGGACCAGGCGATGCTCTCGTCGCCGCTCACCGGCTCCAGCGCATCGAAATAGCCGTTATCCAGCGCCTCCTGCAGCACCAGCGGGATGAAATCCGGGGTCCAGCCCTGAATGGGGTGCGGGTTGAACGCCGGATGCGTCGCCGCGGGCTCGCCCTCATCATTGCGCTCCTGCGCCTCACCAGACTGCACCAGCGCCGCGTTGGCGGGCTCGCTGAGGGTGATCTTCAGATCCGGCCGCGCCGCTTTCAAGACGCGCCCAAGCCCCGCAACCGTGCCGCCGGTGCCATAGCCCAGCACCACGTGATCCAGCCTTTCGCCCTCGAAATCGCCCAGGATCTCCCGCGCGGTGGTGGCCTCGTGAATGTCGGCGTTGTCCTTGGTCTCGAACTGATGCGCCAGGAACCAGCCGTTCGCCTCCGCCAGTTCCTTGGCCTTGGCGACCATGCCCACCGCCTTGTCCTCTTTGCGGGTCAGCACCACCTTGGCGCCCAGCATCCGCATCAGCCGCCGCCGCTCGACCGAAAACCCGTCGTGCATTGTGATCACCAGCGGATAGCCCTTGGCGGCGCACACCATCGCCAGCCCGATGCCGGTGTTGCCGCTGGTCGCCTCCACCACGGTCTGGCCCGGCTCCAGCCGGCCTTCACGCTCCGCCGCCTCGATAATGTTCAGCGCCAACCGGTCTTTGACCGACCCCGCCGGATTGAACGCCTCGAACTTCACATACATGGTGACATGGTCCGGCGCGATGCGGTTCAGCCGGATGGCGGGCGTGTCGCCCACGGTTTCCAGGATCGAGCCATACAGCCGCCCGCGGCCTTCGGTTGTGTAAATCATGATCTGTCCCCCAAATCGAAACTGCAGAAAACTATCGTGTTCCTCAGGAATATGCGCCCCGGACGGAACAGGATCAAGCCAGCCGCCAAGCTTTAAGACCACTCTCCGCCCTGCCGCCGCAAAAGCGGGACCTGCGGCCTCCTCATCCGGCGTTGCTAGATCAAATGCCGCCTGCAACTCATTATTTGAAAACAATATTCACCGCTGATACGCACATCAAAAAGGGGCGGAACCCGCCCCTTTCATCTTTCCTGAAATACTCAAATTCTCAGGCCCGCAACCGGGCTGCTCACTCCGTGCCGGAGCCGTTCGGGAACCTCTGGTCCATGCTGACCGAGGGCTGGTCGCAGCCCGCCTCCCCGACGATCTTTGCAGGCACACCGGCAACAGTCATGCAGGGCGGAACCTCCGACAGCACCACCGACCCGGCGGCAATGCGGCTGCAATGGCCCACCTTGATGTTGCCCAGAACCTTGGCGCCGGCCCCGATCAGCACCCCGTCGCCGATCTTGGGATGGCGGTCCTGCTCTTCCTTGCCGGTGCCGCCCAGGGTCACCGAATGCAGCATCGACACATTGTCGCCCACCACCGCGGTCTCGCCGATCACGATGGAATGGGCATGGTCGATCATGATCCCCTTGCCGATGCGGGCGCCGGGGTGGATGTCGATCCCGAAAATCTCCGAGGTGCGCATCTGGAAGAAATAGGCCAGATCCTTCTGCCCCTGATCCCACAGGTAATGGCTGACCCGGTAGGCCTGCACCGCCTGGAATCCCTTGAAGTACAGGATCGGCTGCAGCAGCCGGTGGCTGGCCGGATCGCGCTCGTTGATCGCCATCAGGTCGGCGCGTGCCGCTTCCAGAATTTCGGGGCAGTTCTCATAGGCCTCGTCGACGATCTCGCGCAGCACCATCATCGACATCTCATTCGAGCAGAGCTTGGCGGCAATCCGGTACGACAGCGCCTTTTCCAGCGTCTTGTGGTGCAGGATGCAGGCGTGAATCAGCCCGCCCATCAGCGGCTGGGTGGCAACGGCCTCCTCAGCTTCGCGGGTGATGCGGTCCCATACGGGATCCACCGGAGTTACGGCTTGCTGTGTTTTTGCCATGGGTCAACGTCCTTTCTCCGCTCAGACTACCCATCTAAGGTGGTTTGCAGCAAACGCAAACCCGTGATGAGGCATATTTTCAAAATGAATGAGTCCGGTCAGGCCGCGTTGAAACAGCAGATCACCGCCCGGCTGGCAGAGCTGGCGGCAGAGGATGCCCGCGGTGAGGACGCCCAAGGGGTGGTGGAACTGGACCAGCAGATGGTCGGCCGCCTGTCGCGCATGGACGCCCTGCAGATGCAGGCCATGGCCAAGGCCCAAGCCGCCCGCCGCCAGCTGGAAACCCGGCGCCTGACGGCTGCGCTGACCCGCATGGACGCGGATGAATACGGCTATTGCGAGGACTGCGGCGAGGAGATTGCCCCGAAGCGGCTGCAACTGGACCCGGCAGCGCTCAAATGCATCAGCTGCGCTTCGGGTTAGGCTGGAATTGAGGTTTTCCGCTTCGGGCTGGGCCCGAACCGACCGGCGCCGCGCGCCTGCGGCGCGCGGCGTGGAGCCCCAATTCCTG
>NZ_JBQKUH010000060.1:0-26818 GCF_054968485.1 Leisingera sp. G5_S3_59_S7 | reverse complement strand
AGCTGACGACACCGAAAGAGCGGCGAGAGGCAGCGCTCAATGCAATGCGGGATCATGACCTCTCGCAGCGCAGGGCCTGCCGGCTTGTCGGTGTCGACCCCAAGACGGTCCGGCGCGAACGCCCGCCCGACCATCCCGAGATCCGCCAGGAGATGAAAGAGATCGCTGGCAAACGCCGCCGGTTCGGCTACCGGAGGATCGGCGTGCTGCTTGAGCGCAAAGGCATGATCATGAACCACAAAAAACTGTACCGCCTCTACCGCGAAGAAGGCCTCGCGGTGAAGCGGCGGCGGGGCCGCAAACGCGCCCGGGGCTCGCGAACGCCGATGCCCGAAACCACGCAGCCCAACCAGCGCTGGTCCCTGGACTTCCTGGCGGATAGCTTCGGCGCGTCGCGGAAATTCCGCATTCTGGCCGTGAACGATGACTGCTGCCGGGAAAACCTGTGCCTGGCCGCGGACACCAGCATTTCAGGTGAGCGCGTTGCCCGGGAGCTGGACGCGCTCGTCCGGATCTACGGAAAGCCTGCTTGCATTGTCAGCGACAACGGCACGGAATTCACCAGCCGGGCAATCCTGAAATGGGCCTACAGGAACGGCGTGGATTGGCATTACATCGACCCCGGAAAACCGCAGCAGAATGCATTCATCGAGTCATTCAACGGCAGCCTGCGGGACGAGCTTCTCAATGAAGAACTGTTCGATACCCTGGACGATGCCCGCCGCAAGCTGGCGCTGTGGCGCTACGATTACAACAACGTCAGGCCGCACTCTTCGCTGGGGAACAGAACACCAAAGCAAGCGCGGCAGGCGCTTGAGCTATTTGAGGGCTCCGCGCCTGCCGCGCTTGCCAAGCCCGAGACCGACGATTACCAAAACCAAACCCGCAGACTCTCCTCATGAGCGAGGGACCAACGGGGGGCAGGTCAAGTGCAGTGAAGTACTGATAGGCATTAACGGGGTTGCGGGCCAAAGGCGATCTCCATCATTTGATAGCCGGTCCAAGAACTGGGGCCGAACGCGGCTTTAACTCGGAAACATAGTCCTCATTATTTCGTACCACGCGCATCAATTTGCCTGACCAGATGCGAGTGACCAACAACAGTTTCGCGCCAATGGCTGCAACGCGCGCAATAGATCAAGGGCTTCGGATGGTTGTACTGGTGAACGATTTCGGCTCGATCAACATCGACTCCGCGCTGATGAAATTACGGGGCAAGGACACGATCGAACTTACCAACGGCTGCATCTGTTGCACCATCTCAGGCGATCTATTCTATGCGATCGGCGACACCCTTGGTCGCCGCCCGCGCCCCGATCACGTAATTGTCGAGGCAACCGGCATCTCTATCCTCCGTTTTCCTAAACATAGCTGAGAACCACGTAACTGGAGGAGGAGCAGGGCCACGAGCAACTTTGGATCGAGTATGTTACACAATGCTACAGCCACCATTTTGTCTTGAGGCCAAGAGCCCCTAGGAAAGTGGATGGTCTCTTGCTCCCTCACTCTTCTCGCAGGAATGTTCGCCCAGGTGGAGCAGTGCCAATCACGTTTTCGCGCGGTTCCGGTTCGGCCAGATGCGGGTTCAGACGGTAGATCGCGTAGCTCGCGCAGGCCACCACAGCCATGGACGGGATTAGCATCGCGAACGCGACCAGCGTATCCGCGAAAAATGCGCCGATCGTACCGACCAACAACCCTGCGCTCATCTGCAGGAATCCCATCAGTGCTGCCGCCGCCCCGGCGATCCGGGGGAAGGGCGCCAGTGCGGCGGTGGACATTGCTGGCACCACGAAGGCGATGCCGAAGGCATAGATGCCCACCGGGACCATCACCCGGAAGGTTTTCGGGTCATCCGCCCAGAGAAGCGAGAAAATTAACAAAGCTCCTAGGGCGATGGCACCCAGCCCAGGCCAGACTAGCCGGTATGCGCTGGTTCGTTTCATGACGGATCGCGCCACCAGTGCGCCCGAGAAGAACAGCCCCGATTGCAAAAGCATCGCCAGGCCGAATCCGCTGGGACTCAGACCGATCTGCCCCATCAGGATAAAGGGCAGCAGCGTCGCCTGCGCATAGATTGCCCCAACCGAGCCCGCAACCGTCAGGCTCGCCGTCATGAAATGCCGGTTGCCGAGCAGCCGAAGATAAGACCCGCCCAGGGCCGCCAGCCGCAGCGGTTGCGGCGCAGGCAGGGTTTCGCGCATCGCGACCAACGCGACCAGCGCAATAGCAAGGCCGAAGAGGATCATCACCGCGAACACCGATTTCCACCCAACATGCAGCACGAGCAACCCTCCAATCGTCGGCGAAACCGCCGGGCCGACCGCAAGAATGATGCCGATCATGTTCATGATGCTGGACGATTCGTCGCCCTGGAAACAATCGCGTACGATAGCGCGCGAGATCGCCACCCCGGCGGACGCGCCAATCCCTTGGGCGAAGCGGGCAATGGTCAGCGTCTCGATTGTCGGCGCCAGCAGCGCGCCCAGCGACGCAACGCAGAAAATCGCCGCGAAGATTACCGTCACCGGACGGCGCCCGATCGCATCCGATAGCGGCCCCGCGACCAGCTGGGAAATAGCGAAACCGGCGAAATAGAGCGTCAAGGTCAGTTTCACGACCGCCTTGGTGGACTCGTACGCTGCAACCACACCGGGCATCGCCGGCGTATAGAGCGCCATGGCAATCGGACCAATCGCGACCATCAACCCGCCGATCAGGCTGACCCGCTGCGCGGTCATTGGCGGCGCCGATGCGAATTCGGTGGATCTGTTCATGTGGCCTCCAGTTCTGCGATGCCGCCCGTGCCGGCAGCGGCATGCACCGGATCGGGCCAGCGGGCCTCTTGGCCCGCCTGTATCTCCCCATTAGCAATGCCCAACCGCGTGGCCGGACCTGGAAAACGTCCGGGATCCGGACCAGAGAGAACGGGGATTCCCGTCACCGCCACGCGATTGTCATAGTTTCCCGGTCAGTTCCGGCACGGCCTGGAAGAGGTCGGCGACAAGCCCGTAGTCGGCCACCTGGAAGATCGGCGCCTCTTCGTCCTTGTTGATCGAAACGATGATCTTGGAGTCTTTCATACCGGCAAGGTGCTGGATCGCGCCCGAGATACCCACGGCGATGTAAAGATCTGGTGCAACCACCTTGCCGGTCTGACCGACCTGCAGGTCGTTCGGGGCGAAGCCCGAGTCCACGGCGGCCCGCGAGGCACCAACTGCGGCACCGAGCTTGTCAGCCAATTTCTCGATCAGGGCGAAATCTTCCTGACTGCCAACGCCACGCCCACCCGAGACGACGATACCGGCCGAGGTCAACTCGGGGCGGTCACTTGCCGCAACCTTGTCTTCGACCCATTCGGAGAGGCCCGGGGTGTCCGCCACCGAAATGCTCTCGATCGGGGCCGAACCACCTTCACCAGCCGCGTCAAAGGTCGAGGTCCGGATGGTGAGCACCTTCTTTGCATCCGAGGACCTGACGGTCTGGATCGCATTGCCAGCGTAGATCGGGCGCTCGAATGTGCTGCCATCGACAACGCCCGAGACATCCGAGATCACCATCGCATCAAGCAAGGCTGCGACACGCGGCATGATGTTCTTGGCGTCGGTGGTGGCGGGGGCGACTATGTGCTCGTACGCATCAGCCAGCGACACGATCAGCGCAGCGGTGGATTCCGCAAGACGATGACCCAGCGAGGGGTCCTCGGCGACCAGCACTTTGGAAATGCCGTCGATCTTGGCGGCGGCCTCTCCGGCGGCAGCGGCAGACCCACCGCAGCACAGCGCGGTCACTTCGCCCAGTTTGGTAGCGGCGGTGACGGCCTTTGCGGTCGCGTCGACAACGAGTTCGCCATCTGTGACTTCGGCGAGAAGAAGAACAGCCATTACACAGCCCCCGCGTCTTTGAGTTTTGCAACAAGCTCGTCGACCGAGCCCACGATTTCACCAGCTTTGCGGGCCTCGGGTTCGTCGGTCTTGACGATCTCAAGGCGCGGGGTGACATCGACGCCGTAATCGGCCACGTTTTTCTCATCCAGCGGCTTTTTCTTGGCTTTCATGATGTTCGGCAGCGACGCATAGCGCGGCTCGTTCAGGCGCAGATCCACGGTGATGATCGACGGCATCTGGACTCTGATCGTCTGCAACCCGCCGTCGACCTCGCGGGAGACCAGCGCGTGATCGCCTTCGATGTCGAGCTTCGAGGCAAATGTGCCCTGCGACCAACCCAGCAGCGCCGACAGCATCTGGCCGGTCGCGTTCATGTCGTTGTCGATCGCCTGCTTGCCTGCCAGAACGATACCCGGTTGCTCTTCCTCGACGATCGCCCTGAGGATCTTGGCCACCGCCAGCGGTTCGATGTCGGTATGGATATCATCGGCGGCCACAACCAGGATGGCGCGGTCGGCACCCATTGCAAGCGCGGTGCGCAGCGTTTCCTGGGCTTGCTTGACCCCGATCGACACCGCGACCACTTCATCTGCCTTGCCGGCTTCCTTGAGGCGGATCGCCTCTTCGACGGCAATTTCGTCAAAGGGGTTCATCGACATTTTTACATTGGCGAGATCGACACCGCTTCCATCCGCTTTGACGCGGACCTTCACGTTATAGTCGATCACGCGTTTGACAGGCACGAGCACCTTCATGGGCATGGTCTCCAAGTTGTTGTTTGGAATTGATGAAACGACTGAAGGCCGGTGGTTGCGCGCCTGAGGAACAGCGCGTGGACATCGTGGGTGCCTTCATCTGGGTTCACGGTTTCAAGGCATCAGCAAATGCCGAATGACATGAAATTCTGCGGACATCGCGTTGCCGCCACGCGCCTCGGGTTTGGTCCAGGCAACGATAAGATCCGCGCAGGAGAAGGACCGTCGGCCGTCTTCTGGCAGCGGCTTTTATCCCGGCCGGGGCTGGAACCATTCATGTCATTTACCACCTGCGTTATCCCTCTGCCGTGGGTCGCGCCAGCTGGTCCGCGAAAACGGACAGCAGTTTGTGTTTCAGAATCTTGCCTGTCGGCGCAGCCGGAAGCTGGGTTGTCAGGATGATGCGGGATGGCCGCTTGTAGCCAGTCAAACGATTGGCGGCAAAGGCGGCGAGCGCCTCCTGGTCCAGCGCCGCCGGATCAGCGCACTGAACAAAGGCGAGGATTTCCTCGTCGCCGTTGACGGAATTGCCGATCACGGCTGACTGGATCACGTCAGGGTGGTCGTTCAACGCGGCTTCGACCTCGGGCGGGTAGACGTTAAAGCCGCCGCGAATGATCAGTTCCTTGCAGCGTCCCACAACGTGCAGATTGCCCGCCTCGTCCATCTTTCCAAGATCACCGGTGCGCAGCCATCCGTCTGCGTCAATGGCGCGTGCGGTTTCCGCCGGGTTCCTAAAATATCCCTTCATGACCTGCGGGCCGCGGATCAGAATTTCACCGGCATCCGGATCGCCCTCCGCGCCGACCGAGGTGTCGAGCCGGATTTCAGTCTCCGGCAACGCAAAGCCCGCACTGATATCAGGTGAACCGATGGGATTGCGGGTGCTGCAGACGCCAGCGGTGCTTTCTGTCAGTCCGTACCCGTTTTGCAGAGGCAGCCCGTAGAAGGCCTCGGCCTTGCGCTTCCATGCCGGATCAAGCGGGGCTGCGCCGGAGGAAACATAGCGCAATTTACTGTTTTCGAGCCGTGAAAGCCCCCGATCCTTGGCATATTGCATCAGCAGGGCGTGCATCTGCGGCACCGCGGGCAGAACGGTGGCTTTGTCCATCAGCGCCGCGTACAGGGCGTCCGGACGAAAGCGGGGTTCAAGCTGGATCGTCGCCCCGATACCACAGGCGGCCATCAGCATAGAAGCAAGCCCGAAAACATGGGTCAACGGCAGCACGCCATAGATCCTGTCGTCCTGTCTCATGCCGCGCAGCTCAGCCGAGGCCCTGCCGGCAAAGCGCAGGTTGGCGTGAGTCAGCATCACCCCTTTGGGGTCGCCAGTGGTGCCGGTCGTGTAGAGCAGAACGGCGGTTTCGTTCGGGCCGCCCTCGACCATTTCCGGGGCGCTGGCACCGGTGACGGCGATGGCGAAACTCCGAAAAGAAGTTTCCTGCGTTTCCGCGCCTGCGGTCTCCGCATGTGCCGCCGCTTCTTTGGAGGCTTCGGTTGTGAAGACAGTCACGCGCGGCGTTGCATGCGCCATCACGCGGGCGACTTCGGTTGCGGTCATCCGCGCGTTGATTGGCAGCGCGTAGGCCCCGACGATGCTGGCCGCAAAAATGAAGACCGCCGTCGTGATGCAGTTTTCAGCCACGATCGCGACGCGGTCGCCAGGCTGCACGCCCCGGTTTTGCAACAAGGTGGCGGCTTCGGCGATCGCCGCCTGGTATTCAGTGTATGTGACCTGGTGGCCGCTGCCATCTATGAGGGCAATCGCATCGGGATAGGCACGCGCGCTCTCCTCGACAAGATGATGAATCCGGAAGCTGTTTTCGGTCATGATGCCAGCACCTCTGCGCGTTGCGTTGCAAGGGATTGGGGGCGCAGGCGCGCCAGCGCGACACCTGCCTCTTGTTCCAGTTGGGCGACAATGTCTGCCAGCGGGGCGATGGAGTCGGTCAGGCCTAGGGCCTGTCCTGCGGACAACATCCCGCGCGATACGTCGCCGGTTTCATATGCCTTGCGGCCAATCGCGCCGGACACATAAGGCATCAGTTCGGCAATGCTGATATCGGGATTATCTGCCTCAAGCTGCCGCACGATCTCGGTCGTTTCGTTGCTGAGCGTGCGCACCGTGTTGCGCACGCTGCTCATCGTCAATGTCGTGTCTCGTTCGTTGGCTGCCACCAAGGCCCGCTTGTATTGCGGGTGCGCCGAGATTTCCTCGGACACCAAAAAGCGCGTGCCGATCACGACGCCCGCAGCGCCGGAGGCCAGGGCCGAGACGATCTGGCTACCGGCACCGATGCCACCGCCGATCAGGAAAGGGATGTCGAGCTGACGTTCGGCCAGCGCCTGGTTGACCATGCTTCCGATCAGATCGAGCCCGGGGTGGCCGCCGCATTCCGCGCCGACGATGGAGACCATGTCGACCCCAACTTGCTGTGCCTTCACCGCGTAGCGCACGCTTGGCACCTTATGCAGAACTTGGATGCCAGCGTCCTTTAAGAACGGTAAGAAGGCTTCGGGATTGCGCCCCGAGGTTTCGACAAAACGCACGCCCTCATCCGCGATCAGGCGGAAAGTGTCCGCAATCCTTTCGCCTTCGACCAGTTTGGGCAGCATTGAGACATTCACACCAAACGGGCGATCACCGCAGAGCTTTCGGCACTTCGCGATCTCGGCGCGCAGGTCGGCGGGCTCGGGAAAACTAGCCGCCGTGAGGAAGGACATGATACCGGCATTGACACCGGCAGCCACATAGGACGCATCCGAGAGCCACATCAGGCCACCGGCGACAATGGGCAGACGGCATCCATAGGTCCGAGTAACGGCGGTGTCGAAGGTCGGATCTGTCATGTGGTGCCTCGTGCTTTGGTAAAGTCAGGGCGGCGTTTTTCGAGGAACGCAGCAATGCCTTCGGCGGCTTCCGCGTCTGCAATGGCATCCGCCATTGCGTCGCGTTCAGCGTTCATCTGCTCCAAGCGGGATGACGTATGTGCGCTGTTGACCAGCGCTTTGATGCGGCCCTGGGCACCGGATGGCCCGGCGCCGAGCCTCTCGACCAGCGCAAGCGCGGCCGGGACAACGTTGCCCGCAGGTTCAATCTGCGAGATGGCCCCAAGGCTGAACAGGCGTTCTGCCGTCACCGGCTCCCCCAGCAAGGTCATGCGCATCACCAACTCGCGTGGCAGGTGCGCGGCCAATGTGCTGGTCAGGCCACCATCGGGGACCAGTCCGGCCTTGACATAGGCGGCGGTGAATGTCGCATCCCGGTCAGCCACGATCATGTCACAGGCAAAGGCAAGCGAAACACCGGCGCCAGCCGCGCCGCCCTCGACGGCGGCGATCACAGGTTTCGGGCAGTTCAGGACCGCGCGGATCACGTCGTGCAGTTCTTCAACCCGCGCGAGACGCTGATCTCGGGGCATCTCCCGGCGGGTTGCAAGCAGGCCGAGGTCGCCGCCGGCACAGAAATATCCGCCTTCTCCTCGCAGGACGACCGCGGTGATGCGGGGTTCTCTCGCCGCAAGGTCCAGTGCATCGCCCAAAACGCGATAGAGGTCCGGCGACAGCGCATTACGCTTCGAGGTGTTCGAATTGACGACAATCAGGTGATCACCGTGGTCTTCGCAACGGGCAAGCTCGTGCATCAGCCGTCACTCCCTTTTGGTGCGTCCAATTTGTCCGCTGGAACGCGCTTGAATACGCCTGTTGCCGTGGCGATCAGCCGACCCGACCCGTCCCGCAATTCGCCATCCACGAACAATAATGAACGGCCACCACCCACGGCTTCACCGGTTGCGATCAGTTTTGATTTCTCGGTCGCAGCAGCGACGAACTGCGTGGTGAGCGAGACGGTCAGGAACGGTGCGCGGCCGCTTGGGTCAACCGACAGGCTGGCGGTTGCGCCCATGGCGCTGTCCAGCATCGTCGTTACGATGCCACCGTGCAGGACATTGTGGCGATTGAGGTGATGATCCGTCACCGACAGCGTGCAACGAGCACGCTTGTCGGGTTGTCCGACGTCAATGACATAGCCGATCAGCCGCTGCGTGCCGGTTTCGTCTTTTATCAGATCGCCCGCCGCCATGGATCAAGCCACGGCCAGCGAGATAAAACGCTCGAGGTGATAGATTGCATCGCCAAACCGGTGATCGACCATGATCAGCCGCTTGGCGAGATGCCCCAACTCGTACTCGTCGGTCATGCCGATGCCGCCGTGCATCTGAATGCTCTCCTCGGTAACAAGTTTGGCGACATTGCCGATCAGGTTCTTCGTTGCGCTCACATGCTTTTCGCGGATCTCCTCAGGGTGATCGATATGCCCGGCGAGGTTGATAACGGCCGAGCGCGCCTGTTCGATCTCGATCAGAACATCGGCCATCCGGTGTTGCAGCGCCTGGAACTTGCCAATCGGTTTTCCGAATTGCTTGCGGGTCTTGAGATAATCGGTGGTCAATTGCCGGATGCTTTCCATCAGGCCAAGCGCCTCGGCGGAGATCGCCAGCGTGGCGCGCGCCTGAGCGTGGGTGATGGCCTCGAATGCACCGCCTTCGTCGCCCAGCAGGGCGTCACTGCCCAGTCGGACATCTTCCAACAGGAGTTCCGCGGCCTGCCCACCGGACACAAGCGGGTAGCTGCGCAGCGTCATGCCCGGGGTGGACGCAGATACCAGGAACAGGCTGATCCCGTCCCGATCTGCCGCGTCACCGGAGGTGCGGGCGCTGACAAGGATTTGATCGGCAGCGGGGGCATTGATCACCACGGCCTTGCGCCCGTTCAGGACAAACCCGTCGCCATCGCGGGTCGCCGAGGTTTCGACGCGCGACAGGTCATAGCGGCTCGCCGGTTCGCCATAGGCAAAGGCAAGCTGGACTGAACCGTCAATCACCGCGTCGATGACCGGTTTCTGCGCGTCGTTGCCCAGGGCTGCAATCAGGCCACCGCCGAGAATGGCTGTGTCAATCAGCGGGTCAACCGCGCCAACCCGGCCAAGCTCTTCAAACACAACGGCAATGTCGAACCCGGACCCGGCAAAACCGCCGTCATCTTCGGCAAACAACGCACCGATGACGCCCATTTCTGCAAGACCGGACCAGACATCGCGGGAATATCCGCGGTCACACTCTTTGAGTTCAGCCCGGATGGATGGCGTGTAGCTGTCCCGCAGATACCGGCGCAGACCGTCCTGAAGCATCTGGCGTTCTTCTGTCAGTTCAAAATTCATGGTCTGTCCTTACAGTTCCAGAAGGGCTTTGCTGAGGATCGTGCGCTGGATCTCATTCGATCCGCCAAAGATCGACAGTTTTCGGTTGTTAAGGTACTGCGCGGTGGCGGCTTCGGCATAGTCGGGGCCCACGGGGCCAAGATTGCTGCCGTCTTCCAGCGCCTCCGAGGCGAAGGGCATTGCATAGGGCCCCACCGCTGACCGGGTGAGCGCGTTGATTTCCTGACGGATGACTGTGCCCTTGATCTTCAGTATCGAGCTTTCGGCACCGGGGGCCTGACCCGCCGCAGCTTTGGACACGACACGCAAGTTAGTCGTTGACATGGCCATGAGGTCGATTTCGATCCGAGCGATCCGCGCCGCAAAATGCGGGTTCTCAATCAGTGGGCGCCCATTTGCCTGTTCGAGCCGGGCGATGCGCTTCAGGTTTGCCAGACCGGCATTTGCAAAACCCACGCCTGCAATATTGGTGCGTTCATGGGTCAGCAGGTACTTCGCATAGGTCCAGCCCTTGTTTTCCTCGCCCACACGGTTCTCGACCGGAACCCGGACGTCATCGAAGAACACCTCGTTCACCTCGGGTTCACCGTCGATCAGCACGATCGGGCGCACTTTGACGCCGGGGCTGTTCATGTCGATCAGCAGGAAAGAGATTCCCTCTTGCGGCTTGCCCTCTTTCGAGGTGCGCACGAGGCAGAAGATCTTGTTGGCGTGCTGGCCAAGAGTCGTCCAGGTCTTTTGCCCATTGACCAGGTAGTGATCGCCATCGCGTTCAGCAGTCGTGCGGACCGAGGCGAGGTCGGATCCTGCGCCGGGTTCGGAATACCCTTGGCACCACCAGTCCTCCCCACTCAGGATCCGTGGCAGATAGTAGTCCTGCTGTGCCTTGGAGCCGAATTTCTGCAACACCGGGCCAAGCATCCCAAGGCCGAAGGGAACGATACGGGGCGCAGAGGCCCGGGTCATTTCATCCTCAAAAATATGGCGTTGGACCGCATCCCACCCGGCCCCGCCAAACGCCTTGGGCCAGTTTCCAGCAAGCCAGCCCCGTTTGTTGAGGATCGCGTGCCATTCCTCGTGATCCTGCTTGGTCAGGGTTTTTCCGAGCCTGACCTTGTTCACGAGCCGGGCAGGGAGCTCTTCGGCCAGATAGCTGCGCACTTCATCCCGGAACGCCTTCTGTTCGTGGGTATAATTCAGGTCCATCGGGCGATCCTTCTCAGTAGATTTCAAACAAGCCGGCGGCACCCTGGCCACCGCCGATACACATCGTCACGACGCCAAATTTCGCCCCGCGACGATGCCCTTCGACCATCAGATGTCCGGTCATCCGCGCACCGGTCATGCCGAACGGGTGACCCACAGCGATCGAGCCGCCATTGACGTTGCAGATGTCATTGTCGATGCCGAGCCTATCGCGGCAATAGAGCGCCTGGCTGGCAAAGGCTTCGTTCAGCTCCCAAAGGTCGATGTCGTCGATCTTGACGCCCTGACGTTCCAGCAGACGGGGCACCGCAAAGACCGGGCCGATGCCCATTTCGTCGGGCTCGCAGCCCGCAACTGCAAAGCCGCGGAACGCACCCAGAGGGGGCAGCCCAAGACGTTCGGCCTCTTTGGCGTCCATCATCACCAGCGCGGCGGCACCGTCGCTGAGCTGCGAAGCATTGCCGGCGGTGATGAACTCATCGGGTCCGCGCACGGGCTCCAGCTTCTGCAGTGCTTCCAGCGTTGTCGTGGGGCGGTTGCATCCATCGCGGGCAATGGTTGTTTCAACCTCTGAAACTTCGCCGGTTTCCTTGTCCTTCCGCGCCATGGTGACGGTGATCGGGGCGATCTCCTGATCGAAGCGGCCCGCCTCTTGCGCTGCTGCGGTGCGTTGCTGGCTCTGCAGGCCAAGCTCATCCTGCGCATCGCGGCTGATCCCGTATCGTCGGGCAACGATGTCGGCGGTCTCGATCATCGTCATGTAAAGATCTGGCTTGTTCGCTTCGATCCAAGCCTCGCGTGAATGTCGGACCGGTGGTTGCACCATCGAAATGCTTTCAACACCGCCCACCAGAACGGCCTTGGCCCCCTCGTTGTTGATCAGATGGGCGCCCATTGCCACGGCTTGCAGGCCGCTGGCGCAGAAGCGGTTTACGGTGGTCCCCGCGATGCTGACGGGCAGGCCTGCGCGGATCACGATCTGGCGTGCGATGTTGCCGCCGGTGACATATTCCGGATAGCCACACCCCCAGACGCTGTCCTCAATCAGCGCCGGGTCTATCCCTGCGCGTTTCACGGCCTCCGCCGCGACGTGCCCGCCCAGGGTTGCGCCATGCGTGATGTTGAACGTGCCGCGTCCGGCTTTGCCGATGGGCGTACGGGCGATGGAAACGATAACGGCATTGGACATGTTGGGTTCCTTTCAGCACTGGTTCAGGCTGTCGAAATTGCGGCCCTCGGCCACGAGCTGTTCCAGCAGCGGCGCGGGTGACCAGAAGTGATCGTCGGTTTCGGCGAATGTGCGGATGTCGGAGAGAATGCTGTCGAGGCCACGCATGTCGGCGTATTTCATCG
This sequence comes from Leisingera sp. G5_S3_59_S7, assembly GCF_054968485.1. NCBI lineage: Bacteria > Pseudomonadati > Pseudomonadota > Alphaproteobacteria > Rhodobacterales > Roseobacteraceae > Leisingera > Leisingera sp. G5_S3_59_S7. The sequence continues at coordinate 14,396 of NZ_JBQKUH010000060.1, read as the reverse complement.
GCCCGCCGCGCCAGCGTGGAAAGCCGTAACCATACAGAAACACGACATCCACATCGAGCGGGCGCTTCGCGATGCCCTCCTCCACCACGCGCGCACCTTCGTTGACCATTGCGGCCATATAACGACGGACAATCTCATCATCGGTGAAGGTGCGGGGTCTGGTGCCAGCCTCTTTGCGGGCCTGCGCGATGATTTGCTCGACCTGTGGGTCGGGCCGCCCTGTGCGAGTGCCTTTTTCGTAGATGTAGTAGCCGTGGCCGGTTTTCTGCCCCAGCCACCCTTTGTGATAGAGCGTATCGGCGAAGACCGGGTAGCGGTCGCGCGGATGGGCGTCCGCCGCCTTGCGTTGGCGGGTCGCATAGCCGATATCGAGCCCGGCGAGGTCCGAAACCTGATAAGGGCCCATGGCGAAGCCAAAATCGGTCAGCGCCTTGTCAATCTGATAGGGGCTAGCCCCGTCCAGCACCATGTGATCGGCCGCCGTGCGGTAATGCGACAGAATGCGGTTGCCGATGAAGCCGTCGCAGACACCTGCACGCACGGCGGTTTTGCCGAGCCTTTTCGCAAGCGCAAAGGCAGTGGCCACCACGTCCGGTGCGGTCCTGTCGGCAACAACGACCTCAAGCAGCTTCATGACATGTGCGGGCGAGAAAAAATGCAGGCCGATGACGTCTTCGGGCCGCGAGGTCGAGGCGGCGATTTCGTTGACATCGAGGTAGGAGGTATTCGTCGCAAGGATCGCGCCGCGCGGCAGAATTTCGTCCAGCGTGGCGAACACGCTTTTCTTAACATCCATGCTTTCGAAGACGGCTTCGATAACCAGGCCGACGTCGGACAGGGCACCGTAGTCGGTGACGGTCTTGAGGGAATCCGCGAGAATCTCGTCACGTCGATCGCGGCCAATCTTGCCGCGCCTCACGGCGGCGTCGAGGTTTCTGGCGATGGTCGCGCGGGCCTTTTCCGCGGCCTCGGTGTCGCGTTCGACCAGTGTCACTGCGAGGCCGTTCAGCACCGCCGAGGTGGCGATGCCCGCTCCCATGGTGCCGCCGCCGATAATGCCGACACCTGCAATGTCACGAGGCGCAACGTCAGCGATTTCCCGTAATTTCGACACGGCGCGTTCGGCGAAGAACGCATGGACCAGCCCACTGCGTTGGGGCGTGTCCATCAAGTGCTGGAACAGGCGACGTTCTTCCTTCAGCCCTTCGGCAAAGGATTTCCCGACCGCGGCTTCGACCGCCTCAACAGCGACCAGCGGAGCCACCTCGCCGCGCAGGGAGTGTTCAAGCTTCGTGCGCCAGTTTTGAAGGGCTCCTTCCTCATCCGTGGCACGGGGCATGCCGCTGATCGGACGTGGCGGGGCTCGATGCTCCAGCAGTAATTGCGCGTAGGCAAGGGCCGCCTCGCGAATGTCGAAGCCATCGCCGATATGGTCGATCAACCCGGTCTCAAGCGCATCGCCTTCGGTTATCGGCGTCCCGCTGGTGATCATTCTGAGCGCAGCGTCGATCCCGACGATACGCGGCAGGCGCTGCGTGCCGCCTGCACCCGGAATGAGGCCAATCTTTACTTCAGGCAAGCCCAACCGCGTGCCGGGCAATGCGATGCGGTAATGCGCGCCGAGGGCCACTTCAAGCCCGCCGCCCAGTGCCATGCCGTGAATTGCGGCGACAACGGGTTTGTCGCAGGCTTCGATCTGGCTGATCACGTCGGGCAGGCTGGGGCTTTGCGGCGGCTTGCCGAATTCGGAAATATCGGCCCCTCCGATGAACATCCGCCCAGCCCCGACAATCACCACAATATCGGCCGTGTCGTCAGACTTAAAGCGCGCGAAAGCTTCAGAAAGGCCGCGGCGGATGGCCTGTGACAGCGCGTTGACCGGAGCATTGTCGACGGTGACCACCGCCACCGGGCCAACATTTTCGTAGGATACCGATCCCATCAATTTGCCTTTCCTTGGTTCATTCACTTGATAACCGATTCATCGCTTAATTTCAACATGCGATACTGAATTCTACTATGCGGTATTTTAGACCCTCACAGATCTCGATTCGTCTTTGAAAACCCCTGGCCCATGATCCGTTCAAGCTCTTGTACCGTTTCACGCAGTTTTGGGCCGACCTCGGTCCGTATCCGGGGCACGGACAGCATTTCAGGCAGGGCGCCGCAGGTAAAGATCACCGGTTCGCTCAGGTCGCGGGAATAGAACGGGGAGGCCACTGCGTGGATGTTGGAGGCAAAGTATTCATCGGGATCGGTGACGACGAAACCTGTGGTCACAAGCTGATTATGCGCCGTGCGGCGAATTTCCGTTGCGCGCTCGCGAGTCAGGCCGCGGTCGCCATCCGCCGCGGTCACGATCTGATCAAAGCCCTCTTCGGAGGTCGAGGCCAGCAGTGCGTGGCCGGACGATGTTCCGTTGAATGGCAGCCGATGCCCGACTTCAAGCCAGAGCGAGGCAACCCCGCGTGGCCGCCATGTCTTGACGATCAGCAGCTTGCCGTCGTCTCGCACCAGCAACAGGGCAAGGGTGCCTGTCTCATCCGCCAGCCGTTGCATCAGCGGCGATGACAGATCCACAAAGGAGATCGATGCGCTTGCCATGTTGCCGAGCGCTAGCAACGCGGGACCAGGGCGATAGCGGTCATGGCGCCGCGCATGGGTGAGATAGCCGAGCTTTTGCAAGGTGAAGGTCAGCCGCGACACCGTGGATTTGGGAATACCGGTACGCTCCGAGATATCGGCATTGCCCAGGCCATCGTCGGATGGCCGGAACGCCCGCAAGACGCTCAAGCCGCGCGCCAGAGTGGTCGCGAACCTTCTGTCGGTTTCAATCTCGTCGGGCATAGTGTTCCTCATCACCTTGTTATCCCGGTCTACATCGAGTTCGGGATCAGCAGCGAAATGACCGGGAACGCCATGATCAGGATCAGAACGATCACGTCAACTGTCAAAAATCTCAGGATTCCCGAGAATATTCTGTCGATCGCCACGTCCTTGCCCACAACGTTTGCGATGACGAACACATTCAACCCAACCGGCGGCGTGATCAGGCCAATCTCCAGCAGCTTGATGATAACGACTCCGAACCAGATCAGGTCGAAGCCGTAATTTTCCACCAGCGGGATCATCAGCGGCAGGGTCAGCACCATGATGCCGATGGGATCCAGGAACATGCCAAGCACCAGGTAGATCACCGCGATGGCTGCCAGCAGCATGACTGGCGAAAGCTGCGCGTCTGTCACGGCGCTGACGATGCTCGGGGCGACCCCGGTCAAGGCGATGAAGGCGACAAAGATCTTGGCCGCGGCGGCAATCAGGAAAATGCTGGCGGTTTGAATGCAGGTTTCGCGCAAGGATTCGATCACCCCTCGGAGATCCAGCTTGCCTTGCGCGAAACCGATAGCGACTGCTGCGGAAACGCAGACCGCAGCCGCCTCGGTCGCCGTGAAGATGCCGCCATAGATACCGCCAACAATGATAACGAAGAGGCCAATCGCGGGCCAGGAGTCCAACGCGGCCCGGCCCCGGTCCCGCATCGTGATCTGCCCTTCGAACCTCGGCGCCGCTTCTGGTGTCCGGCGCACCCAGACGAAGATGACCAGAACGAAACCCAGCAATGAGATGAGGCCAGGCAGAATGCCTGCGAGGAACAAGGCGCTGATCGAGGTTTCGGTGAAAATCCCGTAGATGATGAACAGGACAGAAGGCGGGATGAGCGACCCGAGGGTCCCGCCCGCAGCGACGCTGGCCGTGGCAAGTCGCTTGTCATAGCCCATGCGCAGCATCTCTGGCGAACAGATCCGCCCCATGGTGGAGGCACAGGCGATGGACGATCCGGTGATCGCGGAGAACCCGCCGCAGCCTACAACCGAGGCCATCGCGACACCACCGGGCACACTCGCCAGCCACACGCGGGCAGCTTGATAGATCTTCGTCGTGATCTCGGCGCGATAGGCGATATGGCCAAGCGCGATGAACAGCGGGATCATGGACAGGTCGTAGGAATGGATCAGGTCGAAAGAATTGGAAAAAACCAATGACGTCGTGGGTTTTAACGCCCGTTCAGGTGCAAAGGCGCCGGTGCGAAACGCAAAGATGACAAAGGTGCCAACCGTGGCGACTCCGGCAAGTGCAAAGGCGATGGGCACCCTGACCGCAAGCAAACCGATGACACAGGCGAAGGCGACGATGCCGATGACGGTGCCGTCCATCAGACACTCTCCTCATGTTCATGAGCCGGGGAAACCACACTGCCACCGGCGCGGATCGTGCGAATGTCGCCGATCACCATTAGCAGCAGCCGAAGCCAGCAGAAGGAAATCCCGACAAGGAAAACCACCCGGCCCGGCCATTTCGGCAGGTTGAGTTGACCAAAGAAGAAGGCGCCGCTTTCGACGGTATGGGCAACCTCGCGCCAACCCGCGTAGATCAGGGGGGAGAGGGCAAAGAGACCAAAGGCGCTTCCACCGACGAGCAGCCAGTCCTGCACGCGGAGGGGCATCATTTTGCTGAGGAACTCCACCACGATATGCGCCCGGTCCAGTGTCGCCACTGCCAGGGGCAAAACGATCGCGGCGACCATCAGTTCGCGCACGATCACAATAGTGTCCGGAATACCGGAATTGAATGCGGCCCGCAGAAATACGCTGCCTGTGATCAACACGCCAAGGCCGACAACGGCGACAACCGCCAGGTCAAGCAATAGCTTTTCAACGCGACGCAACATCGGTCAACTCCGTCGAAATAGTATGAAGGGAAGTGCCGCGGCGCCGGTCTTGCGCCGCGGAGATATGTGCAGCTGGTCTCAGCCGCGCGCCCAGGGATAGCCTTGGCTGTCACGCTCTTCGGCATATTTTTCCAGAAGCGTGCGGTATTGTTCCAACAGCGACGTGCCGTCGAGCCCCGCCGCATTCGCACGTTCGACCCACTCATCAACGTATTGCTTACCTTGCTGAACCAGCTTGTCGCGCTCTTCCGCTGGCAAGTCGACGACCTCGACACCGCCGTCCTTCATTGTCTCAAGGGCCGCGTCATTGGCCGCGGTAATCAGTTCACCCAGCTTGTCAGCCATCGCGATACCAGCATCAGCCATCGCGGACTGGGTCTCGGTGTCGAGGGAATCGTACACATCCTTGTTCATGAAGATCCCCAAGGCACCGACCTGACCCCAATTGAGCAGGGTATAGCTGGTCATGACTTCCTGTTGTTTCAGCGCGGCAACGGCGTAGGAGTAGCCTTGCGAACAATCCAGCAACCCGGTGTCGAGACCCTGATAGGCATCGTAGATCGGCATCGCGACCATGTTTGCACCAAAATCGCGGAAGGTGTCGCCATATGCGCCGACGCCACGGACTTTCAGACCGGCAATATCCTCGACCGTGCGAATTGCCACGTCCTTGCACGCGATGTTCACTGCCGAGGTTGTGAAAGTGCCGATGTATACGAGGTTCTGGTCCGCCAGGCTTTTCGTGATCGCGTCGGAGGTCCTCATCAACTCGTCCGTCGCGCGCATTCCGACCCAGGCATCCTCATTGCGCATCGGCAGGTCGGCGAAGCTGTAGCTCAGCATTTCCTGCGGGAAATACACTGCGATGACCGTGCCGAGGTCAGCCACTCCGTCCGCAATGGATTGTGCGGCCGCATTGGCCTTAAACAGCGCTCCCCCCCATTGAATGTCGATATTTACTTCGCCGTTGGTACGGGCTGTTACGTCGTCGGCAAAGGACTGCAATGCTGCGGCCCGGGCACCCCGATTCGGGCCGGCTTCTCCCAGTATCAGCGTTGTGTCGGCGCTCGCGCTTGTCGCGGCTGCCAAGCAGAGTGCCGCCGCGGTGGATGCTAGCAGGGGTTTCATTAGGTCTCCTCCCTAAATTCTACTATGCGGTTTTGAATTCTAATTATTCGAACACTAGTATAAATTGCTCGAATGAGTCAAGCTGAGTGATTTTCTGCCCTGAACCGTGGTCAGGACACCCGTCTCAAGGGCGCCAATGAACAGCAGCTGAATGTTCAAAATAGCCCTAAATTATGCGAACGTTAGTTTGCCACACTCAGCTATGGGCCCGCAGACATCCCCGCGGCGCTCAGCAGTCGTACATTCGGTTAAGAACACCCGCTGCAAAAAACCGCCGCGATGTCAGCGGCAACGTTGCCTTCTAAGTTCCAAGATCTCGCGCAGGTCGGACGGATTTGCCGATGCCCAGCATACTGGTGTTCGCGGCGCTTCCCGGTGTGGTCGTGAAGAACTCTATTCTGCTGTTGGGTTTTGTTAAACGTAAACACCGCAATGCATCAATGTGGCAGCGGCGGAAGGGCGGTTCGAATTTCGCGGCTCAGGCTGACAATGAAGGACCGGTCTGGCGACATCGGCTGCATCGCGGCGATGAGCGTGCCGCATCTGCAATAGAATGCTGCGTCAGCAAACATCTGGAAGGGCAATGGCAGCAAAGTCCGGCATCTCGCCCATCAAACTTCCGGCATTGAAAGTCCGGTGTGTGCCATGAAGTGCTTGGTGTTAGATTTGAAAAGGTCTGACAGCTGCCATCGTCGGGACTGGCTGTCCTTAGTCATCACAGCGGCTGAAAGCAGTTTTCATTAGAGTGACTGGCCTGAACTAGCCCGTGCATACATCTTCAACCTCTTTCCTGCGGGGCGTTACCGTTCACGCCCCCTGCCCGGCCGCGAGCGGCCTGGATATCCGCGCCCTGGCTCCGTGGATTGGTCCGCATCACGATTGACGGTTGTACCGCCAGTTCGGCTAGGCGACGGCACCGCCTCCAATGATCTTGCGATCTCTGCCCGCTGCGTGGCGACCTCCGTTAGCCGGGCGGTAAATCGCCCGGTCTCCTGTGCCAAGACCCGGTCCGCGGGATCATCGGATTGCGCCAGTATCCGGGCGGCTCCCGTATAGGTCCGCATGACCCTGTTGCGGCGATCAGCAATTGCCGCGTCCCAGGCATGGGTTGGAAGCACACCGTTGTTGCGCTCCAGATCCCGGCGCACCTCATTGCGCTTTTTCGCATCGATAAAGGGCTTCCCGCCGCGCTGGCGGATCTTGTAGACCGGTGAGCTTTCGCCCCGACGAGTCTTGCCGCGGGCATGCCGCGGGGTGGATTCCGCCTCGATGCCGCGCTGGCGCAGTTTCTCCGCAAAGGTATCGCGCAGATGCTGCAAATCAGCTTTCCGCAAGTTGAGTTTCACGCCATCATGCCCAACCGTACGCACCGTCAGGTGCACATGCGGATGCGGGGTGTCCGTATGGAGCGCCATGGCGTAGTCGTGGCGGCCGCCGAATTCCTGTTCCGCCAGCGCCCGCACCGCATCGTTCACACCGGTGGCATTTGTATTGCCCGGCATTGAAAAAAGAATGCTGGTGGTGATCCTTGTGCGGTCCGACGCCATGCCTGCGGCCCGCGCATCATCATGCTTCTCGATCCAGTCCCGGTATAGCTCTGAAGTGGTCTGCTTGCCCTTCAGCACCTCGCCAGCGGACGTCTCTACCTCCAGCTTGCCGTTCCGGCTGATGTAGTTGATGTGCTCCGCAACGCGCCTCGCCTCGGTTCCCCGCGTGACCTTGATCGGGTTCCCGTGCTTGTCAGTCTTGGCTGGCTTGGTCACCTTCACCATGACCTCCGTCGTGCCTTGGACCACCCGCGCCAGCCGCGCCTTGTCAGCCGCAGAAATCGTCGGCCCGCCACGGGCAGATAACGTCGCCCGGTCTGTTTTCACGCTCGCCTTGGACTGCTGAGAGCTACTGTCCCTCTCAGTCTCCGCAACAAAAAAGCCGGATGCCGCATTCCGCACCATGCGGCCCTTCCGGGGCGGCCAGCAGTCCTGAAACCCGTAGGTGTCCTTGAAGTCGCTCAATCCGCCAGCTCCTCTTCCTCAAGACCGAGCTGAAACGCCAGCCGCCCCCGGGCGAAGTCTCGCACCTGCTGCCGCAGCTCCGCCACCTCACCGCGCAGCTGCGCCACTTCATTCCGGGTTGGGGCGTACCCGTCCCCGGTAAAGACCCCGCGGTTCATCGCATATGCGATCTGGTTCACGTTTGTGGCCAAGCCGTGTATCTGCCGCAGCCCTGACATGAAACGGCGGCGGTCGCGGGCCGTCGGCTGAGGGGCTGCACAAAGCCGCGCGGTCAGTAGATTGCCCGCCCAGGTGGACGGTGTGACTCCGGCCCGCACTGCTTCCTCGGACAGCGCTTCACGGGCATCAGAGGCCAGGCGGACGGTGACCTTGCCCTCGCGGCGGGACCGCGAGGACAGCTGTGGAGGCTCTGCCGGGCCCTCCTCTTCTCCCAGAACGATATCGATGAGCTGACCCAGAAAGGCCGAAACTGTTTGCCCCTTGGCCTCTGCAACGGCTGCAAGCTGGGCATGGCGGGTTGGGGGTAAATAGGCCATCGCGGCTTTCTTTTGTGTCGGCATTTCAATCTAAGGTAAAGTATTTGCTGGCGATACGCCTATCCTGCATTCGCGCTATAGGAAAGCGGATTTGTGGTCCCGGACCACACTTTGCGTGGCACCCCCGGTCAGCGACAGGCTTAACCTCACCGCCCGCAGGGCGGTGAGGTGCTTCCGGCGGCGGGCTATCCGCTGGGTGCTCCCGCCAAGGAAATGTAGTCCCGGATCACGTGTTTGGCACCGGAACCGAGGTGGGATGGCCAGGCCACTTCACTCCTGCCATCCAGGGCATTCCAAAGAATTCAGCTGCGGCGTTGGAAAAGTTTGGGCCCCCGGACCCCGGCGGGATACTCAAATGCGGTCCGCCGCCCCCCGCAGTGCAGCCAGTAGCACGAAGAGGGAGACCCTGGCTGCCGCCGCCGCAACTGGCAGAAATGGCGAATGGTCAAAGCTGATTGCACCGCAGGTCCTGACAATGTGGTCCCGGACCACATTTCTCAAAACGAAAACGCGCCACCCTCCGGGCAGCGCGTTACTCAATGCCTGGAACTGCAGCGGCCTTCGTGCCCGGTCAAACCGCCTGGCATACACACAAGCGGCCCGCTTCCGGGAAAGACATGCCTGAGCTTCTACAGCGCGACGACCTCGATCAGTTCCAGCTCCGACAACAGGACCTCCTCCACCCGGCTCCCGTTTTCAAAACTCACCAGGATGGATTTCGAGTTGGAGGCAAGCTGGTCCGTCAGAAGTCGGCCAGTAGCTCTGCCGTGCCTGCAGACGATGGCAGCCCCCCTGCCCGCCTGAACATTCTGGGTGCCAGCCACGCTTTGCACCTCCGGCGCTTTGACAGTTCCGCCTTGGTCCAAGGATGCAGCCTGCCCGGCAGCCGTGTCGCCACCGGTTTGCATTTCAACGGACTGCGTTTGATCGCTGCACCCGCCTGCTGCGTCTTCCGCGGTGCGGGGACCCCTGGCAGCATCTGTAGCGTCTTGCGTCAATCTGGAACGCAGTCTCGCGACAGTCACCCGAGAAACATTCCCCGCGTCGGAAGTTTGCACAAATTCCCCCACCTCGTCAGGGTTCTTCTTCCAAAGCGCATAAAGGTCGGACAAAGCCCGGACCGGGACATCCCGTTCCGCCAGCTGCTGCAGCGGCTCAGGCATGCCAAGGACAGCCGCAAACCGCGAGACTTCGCTTTCTCCCCACCCTAGCGCGCTGGCGATGTCGCCCCGGGACTTGCCCGCTTCGCGCATGGCTGACACGGCACTGGCGATTTCAAAAGTGGTGAGGCCATCGCGCTGCACATTCTCGGTGAGCTGCGCCATGCGCAGTTCTGCGGTCATTTCCCGTTCAATTGCCGGGATCGATTGCAGACCTGCCCGTTTCGCGGCGCGGTAGCGCCGCTCCCCCATGATGATCAAATGCCTGCCATCGCCGTTGAGCGGCTGGACGGTGATTGGCTGCAGGACGCCTTGCACGCTGATGCTGTCCGCCAGGGACGCCAGTTTTTCCTCGTCAAAATGTTTGCGCGGCTGCTCCGGATCCGGTTCGATTAAATCGAGAGGGATATCACGCGGGCCCGCTTTACCTGCTTTCCGGGGCGTTCGCATCAGGTCATTGAGGGCACCTGCCTCCTTCAGCGAAGACAACATGGACCTGTTGACCCGGGAGTTGGAACCGCCGCCGCTCATGTGCCAGCCTCCACATTTTCAAGGAACCATTCAAAAAAAGCCTGAAACTCGGCCGCGGCCTCCCGGCCGCTTCTGGTTGAAACTTCACTGACCGGTATGCCTTCCGCCTCGGCCTTTTCATAGGCTGTCCGGTTCCGGATCGCGTGCGGAATGATGAGCTGCGGAAACTCCGCCGCCATGACCCGCAGGGACTCGCGCTCCATCTCCTTCACCGCGTCAAAACGGGACGGCAGCAGCCCCAGGAACTTCACATCCGGGTTGATCTCCCGGACTTCGACCAGAGCTTTCAGCACGGTCTTGATCCCGTCCACGGAAAACCGCTTCAGTTCAATGGGCGCAAGAATGTAATCGGCTGCCAGCATCGCCCCATAGACGGTTGCGCTGTAGGTCGGCGGTGTGTCGATGATACAGAAGTCCGCCCCTTTCAGCGCTTGCAGCGCTCCGGCCGTGTTGCGCAATATGGTATCGTCCCGGACGACCGGCATGTCGGCATGCCCCTCGATCAGCACCAGTTCACGGGGGGTGGCCGTGAACTCAGGCGGCTCCCCCGCCTCCACCAAATCGAGCGCATTGCCGGCCACGCGCTGACGTGGCAACGCCGTCGTGAGATTACACTGGCTGTCCAAATCAACCGCCACCGTGGAATATCCCGTCAGCATCAAAGAATAGGCAAGCTGTGTGGCTACGGTCGTCTTGCCGGTGCCGCCCTTGTTGTTTGTTATGACTATGGTTTTCAATATTCAGTCCTTCCTCGCCGCGCTCGCCCCCTTGAGGGATCCTGGCCGTCAAATGGCACTCGGCGGGTTCTGCTGCGGGTTAGCAATCACATCGGGCGCGGCTGTGATATTTGAATACGTCTTGTTCCGTTCGCCGAACCCTCATCAGGGAGAACCGGACACAAGCTCCGGGGCAGCGGTGGTTGGAAAAAACAAGGCGTAAAAAAGGGTTACGGGATGGATCAGAAAGGTTCACGAAAAGATATTCTCTCATGAAGGCCCCTGCCCTTGCGCGCCACCACCACCGGAGGTTGTGGTACCTTCCGCCGCTTAGGACATCAATCCCGAAAGCAAGATACCGCCTGCAGTTTCAAAAAAACGCAGAGCAGCGCGGTTCAAATCGCTCCTTTGCCACCTCCGCTTCAAGCGGCGGTGCGGCCATCTGCTGAACCGGCCAAAAAAAGGCCCTGCATCTGCTGGGCCAGGTGCTTCCTTCCACCGCAAGGAAACCAGGGGAGACTAGTCCTTTGAAATCTGCCCGGAATCGCGGCTTTTTGCTATCACCCCATCGTGCCGGATTGCGGCAATCGTTGTATCTGTTCTGCGGGTCAGTTCCACCCCGTCACCCGACACCATCGCCTCGGCAAACTTCGTTTTCTTCAGAACTGCGCCATCTGCTTCCAGGTAGGTTGTATCCCCCTCGGCTTCGCGGGAAACAGATCCATCCGCTCGGATGCGGATCCACGTCTCATTGACCTGAACGGACAGACCGGTTTCCTCAACCACGATGCCTTCCCAACCCGCGCCGGGATCGCGGCGCAGCACGATATGGTCCGGGCGAAGCTTGATCTGAACGTCTCTCGGATCTTTGGGGTCCGCAGCTTTGAGGACCACAAAAGCTTCCTGCTCCTCCGGGTCGGAATGCAGGGTCGCGTTTGCATTCTTCGGCGGCCACACCTTCGCAGTATCGCGCTTCTGTCCGGACGGGTCGCGGTGAAACCCTATATAGAGCTGTGCCGCCCGCCAAACGCGGTGGATGTTCTTTTTCATAATAAATTCCTGTCCCGATCTTATTTGTCCCCTGCCCCACCGGCGCAGAGCGGCCCATAACTGGCCGATATTCTTTGGCTGAAACCGCCGCAGCCTTTGGCTTTCCCTAGCAAGTGATCTTTCGTTTACCATTGCCCGCTGCACGGCAGCGCACTGTTTACTTGTGAACCGCCAAACAAACTCTCCTTTCTGATGTCACCCTTCACGAGTTCAGGCAATGGATGAAACCGGTGGCTGGCGCTGCATCGCTGAGATGGCCGCAGAATTCGCAAGCGGGTGCGGGTAGCACTCTTGCCTCCGTGCTTTCGCTGCTTGGCTTTTTGGGCATTCCTGAACCTTCCTGCAATTGATGCGCCGGAAGCGTGAGAGCTCATACTGTTCTGTGCTGGATCAAGAAGCGGCGGCCGATGCCAAAAATACCGCCCTTCCCGAGAAACGCCCAAGCCTCATCGATCCGGGCGTGTTTCAAAAACTTTCTGATAGTTCTCACCTCCTTCCCGGCGCGTGACAAACCAGCCGGATCGCGGCCCCGAAGGGCCGCGCCGGTGTCAATATTCGCTTGGCAAAAGCAGCGTCAGAACGCGGCGGGTGTTCTTGTGGTCCAGCGGTTCATCTGCCCCGTAACGGTAATCCGCGTCATACAGGTCAAGTTTCCACCACACGATCTTGCCGAAGACCTGAACTGCACCCATGGAGTGATCTCCGTAGGGATCGTTGTCCTCGGTGAAATTATCAAAAGCAGCGGTTTCAAGAAGCGCGCGGGTGACAAACTCCGGCCCCTCGGCGGAAACACCCCGGGTGGCCACAACACGGCCCTGATAAACCGGATGCCCGCCAAGAGGTGCCTGGGCCCGGAAAGCGTCGTTTGCCTTGGCGGTTTCAGCCGCCTGCAGTTTCGGGTTAACGACGTTCCCCGCTGCGCAATGCGGACAGCATTCCGCTGCACCTTGCTCCTGTTCTGCCTCTGCGCCGCAGGTATTGCATTGATATTGTGCCATTTCGGCCTCCTTTTGATGGGGCGTTGGGGCTTGGTGCCCTCCTTCCGCCAATGGGCGCGGCCTCTCTGCACTGACTGCTGAAAGACCCCGTGTCTTTCGGCTGGCAGAGCGGGGAGGGCGAAGCCCTGCCAGCGGCCTGGGCCGGGACTGTCACGGGGGCGGATGGAGGCTGGCGCGGCCCGCAGGCAAAGCCGAGGACACGGGCCTCCAGGAGCCGCCGCGCAATGCGCGGCGCTTGCCCCTTGACCGGCCTGGCCCAGGATGCGGGCGGACAAAGTTCAATGAAACATGCCGGGGCTGGGTTGAGCGGGCGCAGCCCGCCGATCCCCTGCCCTGACGCCTGGACCATGCAATCCGCGCGCCCCGCGCGGATTTCTTCTGTTTCAAAGTGAAGTCCGACGCCCAGACGAGGTGGTGGCCGTCAACCGCCCACCTTCGAAACATCTCGCACGACCCGAATAGCTCGCCCCCAAAAATCTCTGTGCGCTGCCCGGCGAGTACCTCCACTATAAGGACTTCGTAGCCAAGCAGACCGTCAGGAACAGGAGGCCGTCGTGGTGAGGTTTTCCTCGAAGCCGACCGCGCAGTGAGGGCACTGGCGAACTTGGGCCGATTATTCCGCGATCAGTTTACGAACGACACTTACAGGCAAGAACATCCGCAACGGGTTCGAGGACAGCGACTGAAACCCATAGCTTTCATAAAGCGCCTTGCGCCGCGCAACCCGGTCAGGATTCCCGCAGTCAAGAACGTCGAGCATGACGATTGCCACACCGATAGCATCAGCTGCAGCGGCAATCCGGCGTAACGCATCGACGAGCAGATCCCCCCCATAGCCCCCGCCCCGGAAATTCTGATCACGGCCAATCATCGATATATAGGCCGCCGGAATGTTGCCGTGTGCGGGCCGGGAACGGGCAAATTTCGAAGGCAGATCTCCGTAGTGCACTGCATGCGCATTGAGGGCGTAAAAGCCAATCACGCTGCCGTCACTCGCGGACATGACAAAAAGCCGGACATTGTCCACCTTAGCGAGTTTGTTCGCGGTCTTCTGGAAGTAATTGTCAACCTGCTCCACGCCGCAAGAAAAGGCCGTTCGATCGTGCTTGGAAGGATCGAACGGCTCGATGACGCTGCCAGCGGACTCTGTTGCAGCCATTATTTTGAGGTAACGGTTTGTCTGTGCCTGCGGAAAGCCGCAGCCAATGCTTCAGTGGGCGCTGCAGGCGCGTCCAGAGCCGTGAAAAATGCTTCATGATCGACCGGCTGCAACACAGTGCGCTCATGAGCCGAAATCGTTGCCAGGGCAGCCTGGTAAGCTGCATTCATCGTGAAGACAGAGTCGTCCACACCGGACAGGGCCGCAGCCTGCTGGATCGCGTTTTTAATACGCGGCTTGGTCCGGAAGTTCATCCGGGCTTCGTTGCGCTCATCTATGGCGCGGGTGGTGTCGTGGAAACCAAGCATAGCCGCCTCCTGTTACATGGATCCACATGTACGTCAGATTGACGTACATTTCAAGAGGCCACTATTAAG
>NZ_JBQKUH010000059.1:0-27006 GCF_054968485.1 Leisingera sp. G5_S3_59_S7 | reverse complement strand
CGGCTCGAAGCTGCGGCACAGCTCATTGATCTTGCGGTTGCGCTCGCGCATTTCCGCGCTGCGCAGCATCGCCATGAAATCCTCGCGGCGGCGCCATTGCGAATAATTGGCGATCCGGGTCTGCGCGTCATTCACGTGCAAGCCGGCCGAAATGAAGCCGGGCTGCTTGGAGATGAACTCGCGATAGGCATCCTCAAGCGCCTCCAGCAGGTCCTGACAGGTCCCGGGCGTCATCTCGAAGGTGGTGATAACGGTTTGGATATCAGCGGTTTTTGCTATTTTCGGCATTGGCTCCTCCGTTGACTGCCCCCAGCCTACGCCTGTTCGCGCCGAAAGCGCACGGGTTTTTTTTGTGCACATCCATAGGGGTTTTCGGCGATGATTAATACAACTTTAACCATAAAGCGGAACCGTTTGCACACGCCAACCTGAGGCCCCGGGATGAAACCTGCCTATGCTGCTGCTCTTGCCCTGGCGCTGGCCCAGCCGGCGGCTGGCGGGGCGTGGCTGGAACCGCCGGGCCAGGGCTTTGCATCGGCCAGCGCCGCCTGGCGGCACACCGGCCGCACCGCCGCGCTTGAGCTGGGGTATTACGGCACCTACGGGGTCACGTCCAAGCTCACCCTGGGTGTCGATCTGAACCGGAACGCGGATGTGTCCGGCCACGCGCTGCTCTTTGCCCGGCTGCCCTTGCACACGGGGGAGCGCGCCCGGCTGGCGGTGGAGACCGCGGCGGGCGGCAATCATTTCCGGGGCCTGTGGCAGCTGATGCAGAAAACCACCCTGTCTTATGGCCGCGGTATCGAGACCGGCCGCGGGTCCGGCTGGCTGGCCATTGATGCCGCTTATGAGCTGCGCAACAGCGGTCTGGACGCGATCTGGAAGCTGGACGCCACCATCGGGCTGAACCGCTCCGGCAAGCCCGCGCCTATGCTGCAGGCCGAGCTGTCCAAGCCGGAGGGCGGGCAGCTTATCTATGCGCTGACCTCTTCGCTGCGCTACCCGCTGAAGCAAAAGCGGGAGCTGATTGTCGGCTTGGAATACCGCCAGGCGGGCCAGCGCAGCCTTGGCCTGAAACTGGGCCTGTGGCAGAAGTTCTGAACCCTGCGCCAATTTCCGGAGGTGCCCATGCCCGCGCCGATCCGCCCCACCGATGACGACGCCCGCCAGCTGGCGCACAGCCTGATGGCTGAGGCCCGCTTTGCCGCGCTTGGCGTGCTGCTGGAGGAGGGCACCCCTCTGGTCACCCGGGTTGCCTTTGCCCTGGACCCGCAGGGCGGCCCGGTCAGCCTGATTTCCGACCTGGCCCAGCACACCCGGGCGCTGCACCGGAACCCTGCCTGCTCGCTGCTGGTGGGGGAGCCGGGGGGCAAGGGCGATCCGCTCACCCATCCCCGGCTCAGCCTGATCTGCCGGGCGGAGTTTGTCAGCCGCCAAAGCCCGGAGCACGACCCGCTCGCCGCGCATTACCTGCGCCGCCAGCCCAAGGCCAAGCTGTACCTGCAATTCGCCGACTTCACCTTTGCCCGGTTCCGGGTGACGGCGGCGCATCTGAATGGCGGTTTCGGCAAAGCCTTCCATCTTGACGCCGCCGACCTGCATCCGCGGGGCCGGACCTAGGCGTCCATCCTCAGCAGCACCTGAACCTCGCCCTTGAGCGCCTCCTGCCAGCGCAGGCGGATTTCGTCGTTATTGGCGCCCTGCTGGGTATCGCAATAGGGCATGCTGTAGCGGTTGCTGTTGCCGCCGGTCCGCACCGGCCCCTGCGGCACCACGCTGTCGACAAAGCGCGCGTAGCCCTGAAACGGCAGCTGCCCGTTGGCCCTGATTGCCCAGGACGACGACGCCGAGGATTGATTGTGCCGGATCCGCAATGGGTTGGCGGAGTGGGTCGAGACGTTGTGGTACATGTTGCCTTCGAACACCACATCATTGGACCGGGAGAAATCCAGGTCCGAAAAACTGGTGTCGACCCGCTCCGCCCGGTCGATGCTGCCATTGAGGGAACGGAACTTATTGCCGGTCACCGACAGCCCGTTCAGGTAATGGCCGCTGCCGTAGGGTTTGATCACGATATAGCTGAACCAGGGCGCCACGTCGCCGGACAGGAACACATTGGCGGTCACCGACAGCGCGCTGAAGGAGAAGCCGGTGGTGAAATCCGGGGTCGGATCCCGCTCGTTGGTCCATTCGATAAAGCAGTTGTCGATGTAATTGTCCGACACGGTGGTGGTGCAGTTGTTGGCCGCCAGCACCAGCCCGGCTGAGCGGACCCCGTTCGCCACGTTGTCGCCCTGAAAGAAATGATTGCCGGTCACCGTGTTGTTGGCGCCTGCCAGCAGCGCGAAATGGCGGAACTTGGTGGCGCGGTTGCTGCGCAGTTTGGCGTCATTGGCGTTCACGTTCAGGCCGATGCTGACGCGGTCCTCCACGTCCAGCGGATCCTCGGCTGACAGGAACTGGCAATTGTCGACCAGAAGCCCCTGGCAGCCGGTCCCGGTCGAGGTGATGCCGCGGTCCTTGGGCCGCGAGAAAAAGCAGCCGTCCAGCGAGAACACGGAGCCTGAGGGCGCCAGCCGCAGGGCGCTGCAGCGGGAATTGCACTGGAACTCGATGCCTTCCATGCCGAATTTGCTGAGCGCGCTGAACCCGCTGAAATCCACCAAATACTTGAAATCCCGGAAGGTGAAGTTCTGGGTGCCTGCCGCATCAAACAGCGGTGCGGTCAGCGTCAGCTCGCCGGCGCCGTTGTTCTTGGACTTCACATAGATCTCGCGGCCGACCCCGGCACCCTCCACCAGGGAGCCGACCTTGATGTTGGCAATGTTGGCGACATTGGTCAGCCTGGTGGACCGCGAGGGGCTGTAGGTCGCCTGCGAGGTGACCACATCGGTGTCCCAGGCGGCGCTATTGGCAGCCTCCAGCTGGCCGTTGCGGATGATCCGGCGGGTGGCATAAGAGGTCTTGTTCGGCACCGCCGCCTGCATGTCCAGCGGCGCGGTCACGGTGATTTTGCGGCCCATCAGGTCGAGCGATTCATGGTCCACGTTGTTGAGCAGGGCCTGAAACGCCTTCTTGAAGCCCAGCTCCTCGTCGCCGAAGGCCGTCGCGTAAGAGGGGAAATCGAAATTCTTTGTCAGCAGCAGCATCTGGCTGGCAGGCATCGACACGGTGCCCTCAAACACCGCTTCGTGGCTCAGCGACACGGTGCTGGCGAGGTGGAAATCCCCCGCGGGCACCAGAATGCGGCGTCCGGCGGCGGCGGCATCGGCAGCCTCAAACGCGGCGGTGCAGTCGGTGCTGCCATCGCCCACCGCGCCGTAATCGGTCACGTCCACGACGCTCAGCATGTTGCGCAGGAAGGCGCTGGTGATGTCGGTGATCTCGATATCGTCAATCCGCACGACGCCGCCGTTGGCGCCGGTGAGGTCGAGACCGAAATGGCCGTAGGCCGCCGTACGTCCCCAGGGCATGTCCACCCCGCCGCGGCTGCCGCTGCCGACAATGCCGGTCACTTCCACCACCTCGCCATAGGTGCTGAGCGTCACCTGCGGCGCAAATTCGGTGACGCCGCTGATGTGGCTGCCGCCTGCCGCCGCCGCCCAGCCCGCCACGCGGACCGCGGGCAGCGCGCCGCTGATGGCCTTGATGCGCACCTTGATCTGCAGATAGCAGCCCGGCTCCAGCGGCGTCTGGCCCATGAATCGCAGCTTTTGGGTGTTCCCGGTCTTCTGCATCTCCAGGCAGCCGCCGAAGTCTGCATCCGCCGCCACAAAGACCGCATTGGCGGCGCCGTCATAGGTGTCTGAGCCGGGGGTGCCGTTGCCGCTGGACCAGACATTGAGACCCTCTGCAAAGGCCGGGGGCATCAGCTGCAGACCGTCGGTGATTGCCTTGTTCATGGAAGTTCCCTTTCCTGCTGCGCATCTCGCGTTCGAGGAAAAGGAAGTACAGGAGCGGCGTTAAAGTCCGCCGAGCGGAGCGTACGCTGCCCTGTGTTCAGACGCTGTCAGCCTGCCCTTTCAGGATCTGTACTGCGTTGATTTTCCAGCCGCTTTCCAGTTTAACCATTTGGTAATCCAAGAGGTGCACGGTGCCGTTCTGATCGGTGATCATGACCCGCTGCCACAGGTTGCCCGCCACCTCGCGCAGGTCCAGATAGCGCACCTCAGCCGGGCGCCAGACCATCGGGTAGCCCTGGCGCACCATCTGGCCGAAGCGGTCCGGCGTGCCGAAAATCCGCCGGATGTTCGGGGAGGCGTAAGTGAACGCCGTCTCGGCGTCGTTGTTCAGGAAGGCTTCAAACTGAGAGCCGATCACGGCTGTGACCGGCTCTCTTTGCGCAAAGGCCGGGAAGGTCAGAAGAAAAACACTTACCCCCGCAAACAGAACACTGCGCATCTGTCCCTCCCGGTCCGTTTCTTAAGCTTAGGACAGAATGACGTAGCGTCAAAATGTTTTTTGCGAATTGATAATTTTCTTGCGCGGAGTATCGCCGCCGGCGCTGTGCGCGGCATGGTTGAAAACGACAAAGGGCGCGGAAAACCGCGCCCCTTGCTGATTGCGTTAGATGCGGGTTCAGGCCAGTTCGCCCGCCAGCGCCTTTTCGATCAGCGCGATGGTGTCCTCGACGCCGTAGAGCGCGATGAAACCGCCGAAACGGGGGCCTTGGGAGGCGCCCAGAAGCACCTCGTAGATTGCCGAGAACCAGGCGCGCAGCGGTTCGAACCCGTGGATCTTGCCGATGGCAAAGACCACCGACTGCAGGAACTCCTCATCCGCAAAATCCGCCTCGGGCAGCGGGTCGGTATTGCCTGCGATCCCGTTCTTCTTGGCGATGGCTGCCAGCGCGGCCTCCGGCGATTTCAGCGCATCCGCCAGATCCTGCAGCGCCGCGCGCTCCTGATCGGTGGGCAGGCGGAAGGTCTTGGCCGGCTTCACGAAGTCGTTGAAGTACCGCACCGCAAAGCCCGCCGCCTGATCCATGCCCGGATGGGTGTCGGGGGTGGCGTTGGGGGCGTATTTGTTGATGAAGCCCCACATGGTCTCCTTGTCCTCGGCGCTGGAGGCGGAGGCGAGGTTCAACAGCATCGAGAACGGCACCACCATGTCCGAATGCGGCACCTCGCCGCCGTGGATGTGCCAGACCGGGTTGTTCAGCTGTGCCTTCAGGTCCTGGGTGCGGTAGGCGCGCAGCTGCTGGTGGTATTCGTCCACCGCCTTGGGGATCACGTCGAAATGCATCCGCTTGGCGGTCTTGGGCTTCTGGTACATGAAATACGCCAGGCTCTCAGTCGAGGCGTAGGTCAGCCATTCGTCGATCGAGATGCCGTTGCCGGAGGATTTGGAGATCTTCTGGCCGTTGGCGTCCAGGAACAGCTCATAGGTGAAATGCTCCGGCGCGCGCTGGCCCAGCACCCGGCAGATGCCGTCATAGATCGGCGTGTTGGTGGAGTGGTCCTTGCCGTACATCTCAAAGTCGACTTCCAGCGCGGCCCAGCGGGCGCCGAAGTCCGGCTTCCACTGCAGCTTCACGTTGCCGCCGGTCACGGGCAGGGTCCATTCCTTGCCGTCCTCGTCGTCGAAGGTGACGGTGTAGGTCTCGGCGCAGACCTTCTTCATCGGCACGTACAGAACGCGACCGGTTTCCGGGTGGATCGGCAGGAAGATCGAATAGGTCTGGCGGCGTTCCTCACGCAGGGACTTCAGCATGATCGCCATGATGTCGTCGTACTTGTCGACCGCGCGCTTCAGGATCTCGTCGAACTGGCCGGAGCGGTAGAATTCAGTGGCAGAGTAGAATTCATACTCGAACCCGAAGGTGTCCAGGAACCGGCGCAGCATGGCGTTGTTGTGGTGGCCGAAGCTTTCATGCGTGCCGAACGGGTCCGGCACCGAGGTCAGCGGCTTTTGCAGGTGCTCTGCCAGCGCCTCCTGGTTGGGGACGTTGCCGGGCACCTTGCGCATCCCGTCCAGGTCGTCGGAGAAGCAGATCAGCTTGGCGGGGATGTCCGAGATGGTCTCGAACGCCTTCTTGATCATGGTGGTGCGGGCAACCTCGCCGAAGGTGCCGATGTGCGGCAGGCCGGAGGGGCCATAGCCGGTTTCAAAGAGGACATAGCCCTTGTCCGGCGCGCCCTTGGCATAACGTTTGAGAACCCGGCGGGCTTCTTCAAACGGCCAGGCTTTGCTCTTCAGAGCTTCTTCGCGCACATCAGACATTATGTTCTCCATCGGCGGCGGTTGCGTCAGTTTCCGGGGTGCCGCGTGATCAGCCCGGATACGCTCCGGAAACCCCTTGGCATCCGGCCATTCCCTCTATTGTGCCGATGCAGCATGAGTCAATAATGCCAGCCCTGCAGGAGCCGGGATTTGCGGCGTTGCGCCGCGCAAAAAACGGCTCCCGCGCACAGCCTGTTGTTGAACCTCCCCGCGGGGATACCTATCCTGCCGGGGTCAATACCGCGCAAATAAGGATTTCGTCCATGAGTGAGCAAACCCCGCATCCGATGACCCCGCAGGACTGCCTGGTGGCCCTGATGGTGGCGGTCTCGGCCTCGGACGAAAACATCCGCACCGCGGAGCTGGTCAAGATTCAATCGGCGGTGAACATGCTGCCGGTTTTTGCCGACTACGATATCGACCGGGTGAGCCGGGTATCGCGCACCGTGTTCGACCTGTTCGAGCAGGAGGACGGGCTGGAGGCGCTGTTCGGCCTGATCCGCGATGACCTGCCGGAGCGGCTGTATGAGACCGGCTATGCGCTGGCCTGCGACGTGGCCGCCGCCGATGGCATCCTGGGCGAGACTGAGCTCGAGTTCCTGGCCGAGGTCCGCTATGAGCTGAACATCGACCGGCTGCACGCCGCCGCGATCGAACGCGGCGCCCGTGCGCGGCACATGGTCTGACCGCCGTCTGAGGCTTCAAACAGAGCGGCATTGCCCGGGGCAGGGGTCCGGGGCAACGCCTGCCGTCAGCTGTAGGCGCCGGCGGAATAGGTGAGCTCATAGCTGTGGCTGTAGAGCTCGAAGATGATCCCGAAAGGGTCTTCCACATAGACCATGCGGTAGGGTTTCTCGCCGGGGAAGTATTCCCGCACCGGCATCCGCTGCTTGCCGCCGGCCGCGACGATCTTTTCCAGCAGCCCCTCGACGTCCGGGTCCTGCACGGCGAAGTGAAAGGTCCCGTGCTTGCGGTACTGGAAGTTGTCCTGCGGCGCCTCGTTGCCGTCAAATTCGAACAGTTCGATGCCGATGCCGTCCGCAGTGGACAGATGCGCGATGCGCAGGCGGGTCCAGCCGGGGCCGAACACGTCGGTGCACATCTGCCCGATGGCGCTGTCGTCTTCGGTCACTTCGCTGGGCTGCATCAGAACGTAAAACCCCATGACGTCCGAATAGAACTTCACGGCCGCGTCAAGGTCCGGCACCGACAGGCCGATGTGGGAGAA
Source organism: Leisingera sp. G5_S3_59_S7 (assembly GCF_054968485.1). NCBI lineage: Bacteria > Pseudomonadati > Pseudomonadota > Alphaproteobacteria > Rhodobacterales > Roseobacteraceae > Leisingera > Leisingera sp. G5_S3_59_S7. The sequence continues at coordinate 19,556 of NZ_JBQKUH010000059.1, read as the reverse complement.
AGTTCTGGGTGTGGTGGTCATCTTTGGTCTCCTCATGCTTGGGATGGCAGAAAGGTAGACACTGCACTGCTTTCTGTGAAATTATCATTTTGCATGGAAATGATAATGCCGCGGTATGATTTATGCTGAACGCCATCTGGCTTGAAACCTTCACGACGCTGGCTGAGACCGGCCATTTCACCCGCGCCGCGCAGCGGCTGAACATGACCCAGCCGGGCGTCTCGCAGCACTTGCGCAAGCTGGAGGCGCAGCTGGGGCAGGCGCTGATCGCGCAGGACGGCAAAAGCTTCTCGCTGACCCCCGCGGGGGAGGCGGTGCGGGCGCTGGGACAGGCGCGCCGAGATGAGGAGCACCGTCTGAGAGAGGCCATCGCCACCGACAGCCCCGATGCTGGAGAGGTGCGGATCGCCTGTTCCGGCAGCTTTGCAACGCTGCTGTACCCCCGCATTCTGGAACTGCTGGAGGCGGCGCCGGACCTTGCGGCGCATCTGGAAGCGGCGCCGCAAGCCGCGATCAAACGCGGCCTTCTGGACGGAGCGTTCGATCTGGGCATTCTGGACCACGACCCCGGCCACCCCCGGCTGGAGGCGGAGCATCTGGGAGAGGAAGAACTGTGCCTTGTGCTGCCAAGCCTTGATGCGGGTGCAGAGGTGACTTTCGAGGCTCTGGAGGCACGCGGGTTTGTCGCCCATCCCGATGGCTTTGCCCATGCGGATGAGCTGCTGTCGCAGAATTTCCCGGATGCCTATCGGGGCGCGGACCGGCTGCGCGTGCGGACCTATGTCAACCAGATCGGCCAGATCCTGGACCCGGTTGCGCGCGGCATCGGCTATACGCTGCTGCCGCGCAGCGGGGTTGAGGCCTATGCGCAGCGGGATCTGCTGGCGGTGATCCCGCTGCCCAAACCGCGGCGCCACGGGCTGTGGCTCACCTTCCGCAAGGGGCGCCCGCTGAGCGCCCGGCTGCAGCGCATAAAGCGCCTGGCAAAAGAGGTGGCGGCGGAGCTGGCATAGAGGGACCTGCGCCGCTCATGCCCCGGCGTGCTCTGACCTGAGCCGGGCCAAGCTCCGCTTCTGCTGCCCTTCTGCATCGAAATTGCCGGGGTCGAGCCAGGCCTTGAAAGCCGCCTCCAGCTGCGGCCACTCGCTGTCCAGCACGGAATACCAGGCGGTATCGCGGTTGCGGCCCTTGTAGACGATGGCCTGCCGGAACAGCCCCTCATAGGTGAAGCCAAGCCGTTCCGCCGCGCGGCAGGAGGGGGCGTTCAGGGCGTCGCATTTCCACTCATAGCGGCGGTCACCCAGCTCATCGAACACCCGCGCCATCATCAAATACATCGCCTCGGTCGCCGCCCGTGTCCGCTGCAGCGCCGGGGCAAGGGTGATGCCGCCCACCTCGATCACGCCATGTTCGGGTTGAATGCGCATGTAGCTGGCGATGCCCTCTGCCTTGCCGCTGGCGCCGTTCACGATGGCAAAACAGGGCTGCGCCTCGACGCCACTGGCTTTCGCGGCCCAGGTGTGCAGTTCCTCGTGGGTGGCGAAGGGGCCATAGGGCACATAGGTCCAGATCGCATCCGTGCGGTCCTGCCGGAACGCCGCAAACAGGTCCGCGGTGTGGCGGTCCGCCTCCAGCGGCTCAACCCGGCAATAGCGCCCCTCCATGCCAATGTGGCCGGGATGGCGGGCACCGGTCCAGTGCGGCAGCGGCGCGCCGATGGGCTGGCCGAGGTCGTTGATGTGGTCCGTCATAAGGGCATCCTTTGCAAAGCTCTGCCGCCGTGCCCGCGCACCGCCGCTTTGCCTGGATTTGCCATGCCGCTGGTTTGGGCAAAACGTCCAGTAACGGATAATTTTTCCAGACCAGTCCCGGCTGTCAGCTGCCGTAAACGGCGCCCCAGCGCTCAATCAGCTGCTGCTGCAGCTGCTTGGCGCGCCGGTTCCAGCCGCGGGCGCCCTTGGGCCGTTCGCGCTGGGCGCGCGGAATGCGGGCGCGCGTCTTCAGATCCGCGGTGAAGATGGTGAAGGCGAGTTCGGTCCCGTCGGCCGCGGTCATGAAGCCGCCGAGGCCGGAGACAAAGTTGAGCGTGCCGGTCTTGGCGGCGACCTTGATCGGGTGGCCCTTGACCACGCGACCCTTGGCGTCGCGCAGCCGGAATGGTTTCAGCAGCGGTTTCAGCCGGCCGGAGCGGTAGGCCGCCACCAGCGCGCCGGTGAGGTCTGCCGGGGTCATCCGCGAGTCCTCCCCCAGGCCGGAATGGTCCACCAGCCGGGTGCCGGACATGCCGTATTTTTCTCCCGCCCAGCGGTTCATCTCCGCGGCGGAGGCCTTGAGCGAGGCAGGCCGCCCGCTGCGCGCGGTGCTGGCGGCCATGCCGATCATCTCGGCCATCAGGTTGTTGGAGTATTTCAGCATCGCCTTCAGCATCACGTCCATCGGCGGGCTGTGATGCTGGGCCAGCAGCTGCGCCCGGGGCAGCGATCTGGCGGCTTTCGCCCGGGGCAGGGCGATGCCGTGGGCCCGCGCCAGGGTGCGGAACACGTCGCCCGCATAAGCCCCCGGATTGCGCACCGGCAGCCAGCGCGCGCCGCCCTTGCCCAGGGCCTTGCCGGCCACGGTCCACTGATCTGTTCCGGCCTTCTCCGCATAGGTGTAGACCGGCCCCTTGCGGGAGGCGATCGTCATCTGCGAGGTGGCGACCTCCGGCCGGTATTTCTCAGTCCGGGCGTCCATGGTGATGGTCCAGCCGCTGGCGGCGCGCTTCCACTCGAAATGCACCCGGTTGAAGTTCAGCGCAATGCCGGAGACCGCAGGGGAATAGCCCACGTGGTCGGGCTGCTCCGGGTCGATGGTGCGCACGTGCGGCAGCGCGCCGTCCCAAACCAGGAACCTGCCCCGCACCTCGCGCACACCGGCGTTTTTCAACGCTTTGGCCATCAGCGCCAGGTGGTCGGTGTTCAGCATCGGGTCGCCGCCGCCGGCCAGGATCAGATCGCCGCCCACCACGCCGCCCGCCACGCCGCCGGTGGCGAGGATGCGGGTTTCGAAACGGTGATCCGCCCCCAGCACGTCCAGCGCATAAAGCGCTGTCAGCGCCTTGGCGACGCTGGCCGGCGGCAGCGCTTCGCCGCTGCCCGAGGCTTCCAGCAGCTTACCGGTTTTCACATCCGCCACCGCGCAGACCGCATGGCCCGGCAGTTTGGCCCGCGACAGCAGCGCCTTCAGCCCGTCGGCCCCGGCCGCCAGCGAGCTGACCTTGCGCGAAACAGGGCGCAGGGACACCGCAGGCGCGTTGGCCAGCGCAGAGGAGCCCGCCACTGCGGCAAGCCCGGAAAGAAGGAACGTCCGGCGTGAAGTCATCTTGTTCATTTTTAAGGTGCGGACCCGCTCTTCTTCAATCCCCGTTCCCCGCCGCTGCGCCGCAAGGTCCGGGGTTTTGCCCCATCAAAAGTCCTGCTACCGCTGGCAGCCATGTTTCAGGCAGTCATCCTCATGTTTGCGGCCATGTCAATGATCCCGGCGGGTGATCTGTGCGGGAAGCTGCTGACCGGCAGCGGGCTGGCGACGCCGGCATTTGTGGCCTGGTCGCGGTTTTCGATCGGTGCCGCGCTGATCCTGCCGTTCGTGCCGCGCCGGGCGTTCACGCTGCTGGGCGACTGGCGGCTGTGGATGCGGGCCGGGCTGCTGACCGGGGGCATCTTTTCGATCCAGATGGCGCTGGTGACAGAGCCGCTGGCCAATGTCTTTGCCGCCTTCTTCATCGGGCCGGTGGTCAGCTATGTTCTGTCGGTGCTGCTGCTGCGGGAGCAGGCGACGGTGCTGCGCAGCCTATTGATGGCGCTGGGATTTCTGGGCGTTCTGATGGTGGTGCGGCCGGGGTTCGGCGGCTCGGTCAACCTGCTGTGGGCGGTGCTGGCGGGCTGTTTCTATGGCGGGTTCCTGACCAGTTCGCGCTGGCTGGCGGGGGTGGGCTCGCCGCTGGAGCTGAGCCTGACGCAGCTGCTGCTGTCGGCGTTGCTGATGCTGCCCTTGGGCCTTGCCAGCCTGCCGGAATTCTCGCCCGTCACCGCGGCGCTGACGGTGGGGAGTGCGGCGTTTTCGATGATGGGCAACCTTCTGCTGCTGTTTGCCTACGGCCGGGTGCAGGCGGTCAAGCTGGCGCCGATGGTCTACTTCCAGCTGGTGGCGGCTGTGGGGCTGGGCTGGGCGGTGTTCAGCCAGCTGCCGGATGCCTGGACCTGGGCCGGGCTGGCGGTGGTGCTCAGCGCCGGTCTGGCCTCAGCCCTGCTGCGCCGCTGACCATTCGCCGCGGGCGCGCAAGGCGGTAGAGCTGACATCCACCATCGGCAGGTTGACGAAACACCAGGCCGGGCTGTCCGCCCGCGCCAGCAGCTGGCTTTCGCTGCCTTTCAGCATTGCGTGGCGGTAAATCCGGGCCGCGGGCGAAAACCGGGACGAAATCCGGTCCCCGGGCCGCGCCAGAACCCCCACGGGCACCGTGTCCAGGATCTGCTGCCAGTCTTTCCAGCGGTGGAAATGGGTCAGATTGTCGGCCCCCATCAGCCAGACAAAGCGCACGCCGGGATGGCGGCGGCGCAGGTGGCGCAGGGTCTGGGCGGTGTAGCGGGTGCCCAGCGCGGCCTCGATGCCGGTGATGTGGATGCGCGGGTGCCGGATCAGGTCCTCTGCCGCTGCGATCCGCCGCTCCAGCGGCGCCGGCTGGCGCGCCTTCAGCGGGTTGCCGGGCGACACCAGCCAGAACAGGTGGTCAAGCCCGAAACGCTTGAGCGCGGCATGGGAAATCGCCGCATGGCCGCGGTGCGGCGGATCAAAGGATCCCCCCAGCAGCCCGACACTGTGGCCCGGGCGGATATGCGGCAGCTTGCAAACCATGAGGAGCTTGATGCGCATAAATTTCCGGGGAGTTCAATTGCCGGATGTGCGCAGGGGCCTGCGGCGGGTGGCGGTAAGGCTGGAACCAGCCAGGGCAGCTGGAGTTCGTGGCCCCAAGGTAGTGGTGGAGCTGGGGCGGGACGGGTGCGCGCGAGCGGCGGGCCGGGGTGAGTGCCGCCTGGGTGCGTGAGGCGGCAGCGGGGATGCCAGAGTCATGTTTCCCACTGCTGCGCCAATCCTGTGGCACGCAGGCTGTCTGCCTAGCCGGTGGATTGGGCGATTCCGCCCACCGGTTATTTCAGCAGCCGTGGAATGGCCGTCCGCTTACCCGCCCTACGAAAATTTCTTCTGCGATTTCCCCCGGTACGCCCGTGTCCCGGCCTTGCCCGCCGTTGACCGCCCCCGCGATTTGACGGCGGCCTCGGAGGCCGCCTCCACCGCCGATTGCCGCGCCAGCGGGTCGTTGGAAATGGCGAGGTCCACCGCCTCCAGCCGCTTGATTTCGTCGCGCAGGCGGGCGGCTTCCTCGAACTCCAGGTTCTCTGCCGCCTTGCGCATGTCGTCGCGCAGGCCGTTCAGATGCGCCTCCAGGTTGGCGCCGTGCATCGGCTTGCCGACCGTGGCAGTCACGCGGTTCATGTCCACGTCGCCCTCGTAGAGGCCGGCCAGAACGTCCTCGACGTTTTTCTTGACCGTCTCAGGCGTGATGCCGTGTTCCTCGTTATAGGCGATCTGCTTTTCGCGGCGGCGGTTGGTTTCGCCCAGGGCGCGCTCCATCGAGCCGGTGATCCTGTCGGCGTACATGATGACGCGGCCGTCGGCGTTGCGGGCGGCGCGGCCGATGGTCTGGATCAGCGAGGTCTCGGAGCGCAGAAAACCCTCCTTGTCGGCGTCCAGAATGGCAACCAGGCCGCATTCGGGAATATCCAGCCCCTCGCGCAGGAGGTTAATGCCAATCAGCACGTCAAAGGCGCCGAGGCGCAGGTCGCGCAGGATCTCGATCCGCTCCAGCGTGTCGATGTCGGAGTGCATGTAGCGGACCTTGATGCCCTGTTCGTGCAGGTATTCGGTCAGGTCCTCGGCCATGCGTTTGGTGAGGGTGGTGACCAGGGTGCGGAAGCCGTTGGCGGTGACCTTGCGGATTTCGTCAAGGAGGTCATCGACCTGCATGCCGACGGGGCGGATTTCGACCTCCGGGTCCAAGAGGCCGGTGGGGCGGATCACCTGTTCGGTGAAGACGCCGCCCGCCTGTTCCAGCTCCCACGCGGCCGGGGTGGCGGAGACAAAGACGGATTGCGGGCGCATGGCGTCCCATTCCTCGAACTTCAGCGGGCGGTTGTCCATGCACGACGGCAGGCGGAAGCCGTGTTCGGCCAGGGTGAACTTGCGCCGGTGGTCGCCGCGGTACATGCCGCCGATCTGCGGGACGGAGACGTGGGATTCGTCCGCGAACACGATGGCGTTGTCGGGGATGAATTCAAACAGGGTGGGGGGCGGCTCGCCCGGCGCGCGGCCCGTCAGGTAGCGGGAGTAGTTTTCGATGCCGTTGCAGTGGCCGGTCGCCTCCAGCATTTCAAGGTCGAAGTTGGTGCGCTGCTCCAGCCGCTGCGCCTCCAGCAGTTTGCCGTCGCCGACCAGCTGTTCGAGGCGCTGTTTCAGCTCCTGCTTGATGGAGATGATGGCTTGGTTCAGGGTCGGCTTCGGCGTCACGTAGTGGGAGTTCGCGTAGATGCGGATCTGGTCGAAGGTGCCGGTTTTCTCGCCGGTCAGCGGATCGAATTCGGTGATCGCCTCCAGCTCCTCGCCAAAGAAGGAGAGCTTCCAGGCGCGGTCCTCCAGGTGGGCGGGGAAAATTTCCAGCGTGTCGCCGCGGACCCGGAAGGAGCCGCGCTGGAACGCCTGGTCGTTGCGCTTGTACTGCTGGGCGACCAGATCGGCCATGATCTGGCGCTGGTCGTACATCTCGCCCGCCTTCAGGTCCTGTGTCATGGCGGAGTAGGTTTCGACCGAGCCAATGCCGTAGATGCAGGACACAGATGCGATGATGATCACGTCGTCGCGTTCGAGCAGGGCGCGGGTGGCGGAGTGGCGCATCCGGTCGATCTGCTCGTTAATCTGGCTTTCCTTCTCGATATAGGTGTCGGAGCGCGGCACATAGGCCTCCGGCTGGTAGTAGTCGTAGAAGGAGACGAAGTATTCGACCGAGTTCTCCGGGAAGAAGCCCTTGAATTCGCCGAAGAGCTGAGCCGCCAGCGTCTTGTTGGGGGCAAGGATGATCGCCGGGCGCTGGGTTTCCTCAATCACCTTGGCCATGGTGAAGGTCTTGCCGGTGCCGGTGGCGCCCAAGAGCACTTGGTTGCGTTCGCCCTCCAGCACGCCCTCGGACAATTCCTTGATCGCGGTGGGCTGGTCGCCTGCCGGATCGAAGGTGGTGTTCATGACAAAGCGCCTGCCGCCCTCCAGCTTGGGCCGCTGCTGCGGCGCCCGCTGGGTCATCATCGGCATGGACTTGTCGGAATGGGCATAGGGCATCGGGCGACTCCGTTGGGGACCGCGCTGATTTTGGTCTGTTTTTGTTCTTGTTCAAGGGGGCATTGGGGCCTGTTGCGGCCAAAAGCCTGTGGCGGCGGGGCAAAACCGTTGAAATACGGCGCATTTGCCACCTTGCTGCAGCAGCCTATCCGGCGCATAAATGCGCAGCTTCGAGATTCACAGGTTGAGACACCAGGAGACAGCCCATGCAAGCGCGGATTTACCGGCCGGCACGCAATGCCATGACCTCGGGCATGGCGAAGACGCGGAGATGGGTTCTGGAATTCGCGCCTGCCAGCGCCCGCGAGGTGGATCCGCTGATGGGCTGGACCTCCTCCAGCGACACCCAGAGCCAGGTGCGCTTGCGCTTTGACAGCAAGGAAGCGGCGCTGGAGTATGCCAAGGACCATGGTATCGAGGCGCTGGTGGTTGAGCCCAAGGAGCGCAAACCCAACATCCGCCCGGGCGGCTATGGCGACAATTTCGCCACCAACCGCCGCGGCCCCTGGACCCACTGAGGCCAGCGCTGCACCTCAAGCAGTTGCGTTTGTGTTGGCCGGGCTGCGCTGGTTCCCGGGACTGAGGTCCTTGTCTCTTCGGGGCAGGGGGAGCGCGCGATGTATGAACCCGGATTTTTGCTGAACGGCGATGTGCCGGGCCGTGCCACCATTCTTCTTGCCCACGGCGCAGGGGCGGCGATGGACACGCCGTTTATGACCGTTATCGCAGAGGGGCTTGCCGCTCGCGGGCTGCGGGTTGCCCGCTTTGAGTTTGCTTATATGGCAGAACGGCGCAGCGGCGGGCCGAAACGGCCGCCGCCGAAGGTTGAGCTGCTGCAGGAGGAATTCCGCAGTGCTGCAGACGCGCTCGCGTGCAGCGGCCCGCTGTTCATCGGCGGCAAATCCATGGGCGGCCGGGTTGCCAGCCTGATTGCAGATGATCTTTGGGCGCAGAACCGGGTCCGCGGCATGGTTTGCCTTGGCTACCCGTTCCACCCGCAAGGCAAACCTGAAAAGCTGAGGACCGCGCATCTGGCCGGGCTGAGAACCCCGGCGCTGATCTGCCAGGGCACCCGCGACCCGTTCGGCACCCAGGCAGAGGCCGCGTCTTATGACCTGTCCGATGCGGTCGCGTTTTGCTGGCTGAATGACGGCGACCACGACCTGAAGCCGCGTAAGCGAGTGACCGGCCTGACACAGGACCAGCACCTGGAGACTGCGGCTGAGGAAATTGCCCACTGGGTCAAGGCGGCGGTGTGAGCGCCTGGCAGCGGCCTGCGGGCGCGCGGTTTCACGGCAGCTTGAACAAGGCGGCCTGCTGTTTGCGCATCTCTGAAACCTCGGTCTGCAGCCAGCCGCGCAAGGCCTGATACCCCTCGGTGGCCGCGTTGGCTGGTGTGGTGACCAGCCAGTAGCGGGCGCGGGATTTGACCGGCGCACCGGCCGCCTCCAGAAACCCGGCCTCCAGATCGTGTTCCACCAGCAGGCTGCGGCCGAGGGCAATTCCCATGCCGCTGATGGCGGCCTGAAGGGCCAAGTCGGCGCGGGCAAAGGCGTTGTTCGACCGCTCGAACCCGATGTCCCAGCCGCGGCCGGCAAAATAGGCCTGCCAGCTGAACCCGGTGCCGTCGCTTTCACCGAAACGGTCGACCAACAGGCGCGCTCCGGGCTGCTGGCAATAGTCCTGCAAGGATTGCGGGCCCAGATACCCCGGCCGGCAGACCGGCAGCAGCACGGCCTGCAGCAGCGGCTCGGAATGCAGGCCCGGGTAAGGTCCCATGCCATAGCGGATTGCGGCCTTGGCTTCGCCCGCATGCAGGTCGGCCAGGCGGTCATCCACGTCGACCAGCAGATCCAGGCCGCTGTCCTGCGCGCGCTGCAGGGCGGGCACGATCCACTTCATGGCTACCGACGATGACACCGACAGCCGCAGGCTGCGGCTGGTTTTGAGGTCCTGCAGCCGCAACAGCGCGGCTTGCCAGATCCCGCCGCTTTGCTGCGCCGCGCCGCAGACGATGCGCCCGGCCTCCGTCGGGGTGATCCGGCGGGTGGTGCGGTCGAACAGCGGCATCCCAAGGCCCCCCTCCAGCGCCTTGATCCGGTGACTGACCGCAGATTGCTCTACCCCCAGCCGCTGGGCGGCGCGGGTGAAGTTCTGTTCTTCCGCAATCGCCTCCAGCAGGGGGGCGCTTTGCAGCAGTCTGGGGAGGAGGCTGTCAGGATCATTCATGAATGCTGATCATAGTTATATCAGTATTACAGAAGCAAGAGTTCGATCATGCTGGCATCAGTTCATGAAAAGGAGTTCGCAGCATGACCCGGACCACTACATCTGTCACCGCCCGTATTGTGAACGGGTTTGTCACACGGCGCGACACCGGCGAGCCGGAGCTGCTTGAGGCCGGCCGCGACGGCATGAGCGATGCGGACCTGAGGCGGATCAGCCGCGACGGCGGCGGGCAAGTGCAGGCAACCGGCGGCAATCCAGCCGGGGTTGTTCTGGACGCCGAAGGCCTCAGCGATGCGCAAATGCTTGAGATTGCGCAGAAGGTGGGGCTGTCGGAGACCGCCTTTGTCTCCCGCTCCCGGACCGAAGGGTTCAAGCTGGACTTCTTTACCCCGGCCCGGCGCATCGCCCATTGCGGCCACGCGACCATCGCAACCTTCAGCTATCTGGCCGAACTTGGCCGGGTGGAAGAGGGGGAAACCTCCAAGGAAACCGTGGATGGGCCGCGGAAAATCATCATCCGGGACGGTGCAGCCTATATGGAGCAGCTGGCGCCGCGCTACGAGACGGCCGCCGATTGGGCGGATCGCGCTGTTCAGCTGCAGGATGTTCTCGCTGCGCTTGGCCTGGACGAGGACAGCCTGGACCCGCGCTTTGCGCCGGTGCTTGCAAATACCGGCAACAGTTTTGTGCTGGTGGCGGTCAAGGACGCTTCCGTCCTGGCGGCCATCCGGCCCCGGCAGCCGCAGATCGAGGCGATCAGCGAGGCGCTGGATCTGATCGGGTTCTACGTGTTCACAACAGACCCCGCAGCAACCGCTGCCGATGCTGCAACACGCATGTTTGCGCCGCGCTATGGCATTGCTGAGGAGTCGGCCACCGGCATGGCCGCCGGGCCGCTGGCCTGCGCGCTCTATGACCACCTTGGTGTGCGCAAGCCCAAGCTGATGATCGAGCAGGGCCACTTCATGGTGCCCGCGTCCCCCAGTGAAATCACCGTTGAGCTGGAGCTGGAGGCCGGGCGGATTACCGGCCTGATGGCGGGCGGGTCCGGCGCGGTGATGAAGGAAATGGAGATCAGCCTGCAGGACCGGGCCTGAGGCCGGCGGCGGATGCCTTTCCGGGTTTCATGCGCAGGTTTTCCGGATCGTTGCAGCCTCCCGCAGCGGTCCGGTTCCCCGGCGGATGGGGCTGGGGAATTTTCTTTCCCTGATAGTAAACAGCGGTTAGGGTTCGTGCCAGGCTGGCGCGCTGCGCCGGCTGCTTGCGATGATCCAAGTCAAGATGTTGAGGCCAAATGGCTGAGTCACAGCACCAAAGCAGCCCGGAAGGCGCCTGCGTTCCGGTGACCGGTATCGAGATCAGCCGGGCCAGCCCGGCAGAGCCGGAGGCCGCCGCGATCATCCGGCGGCATCTGTCGGCAATGGCGGCGCAGTCGCCAGAAGAAAGCTGCCATGCGCTGGACAGCAGCGGGCTGGAAGGGCCCGGGGTGCAGTTCTTTCTGGCGCGCAAGGATGGCAAGGCCATTGCTATGGGGGCGCTGAAATCCCTGGGCGGCGGCGCGCGGGAGCTGAAATCCATGCACACGCTGGCAGAAGCCCGCGGCAGCGGGGCAGGGCGGGCGATGCTGGATTACCTGCTGACCCTGGCCCGCCGCGAAAACGCCACCGGCATCTATCTGGAAACCGGCTCCACGGACGATTACCTGCCGTCGCGCCGGTTGTATGAATCCTTTGGATTTGTGCAGTGCGGACCGTTTGCGGACTACGGCGAGGATCCTTGGTCGGTCTTTATGCACCTGGACCTGCGCGCCGCGGCTTGACCCCCGGCATGAGCCTGTCATAACTGGCGCCACGCGGTCCCTTAGCTCAACTGGATAGAGCAGCTGACTTCTAATCAGCAGGTTGAGGGTTCGAGTCCTTCAGGGATCGCCATACCTCATCCAGTGTCCTTGTGCCTGCGGCTTTTCTTGCCGCGCGGGCACAGGATGGAGAGTAGGACCGCTGCCCATAGACTGAGCGCGGCAGGAAGCAGTTTTGCGGTCCGGCCAAGGTCTGTGCGGACATGCCTGCAACGGCGCAGGTGTTCCTAGCTGCGCGAGGTGCGGCTGGAGGCCGGACATGGCCACCGCCTGGAAACAGCAACTCCTGCCGCGCGATTTCATCAGTGCGGGCCCGCCGCTTGCTGGTTCAGCCGGAGTTTCACTTTTTGAACATATGGGCCAGAGGCCGCTGGTCCGCGGAGGCGCAGCCGTGTTGCCAGGCTGCGCCATAAAGCAGACTGGCTGAGGTTTCTGTTTCAGTTTTTTAAATTGTTCTCAACATTCGCTTCTCAGGATGCAAGGCCAGCTCTAGTCTGCCGGGACGGCCGCAGCGAATTGCCTAAATACAATAATACGGACGTTAAATGACAAAGCAGCGTGTCACTCGAAGATATCTCCGGCTGCGCAGCGGAATCGCCCTGGCGATTTTGCTGGCCGCCGCAGTGGCAGCCTTCTGCGTCACCCTCTCCGGGCAGAGCAGTGTGGCCCGGCGGGCGGAAAACACCAGGGTGCTGGACCAGATCCTGGTCTCTCTGGCTGAGCTGACGCTGGCGTTTGATGAGTTGAAGAACGACCCTGGAAGCCAGAAGGCGCTGATTGCGCGCGGGCGCATCCGGCGAAGCGCCGGGCCCGCAGCTGACGCGCTGGCTGAACTCACCGGCCCTGACGCGTTGGGGGCCTTTTCGCCGCAGGCGCAGGAGATCCTGTCCCAGCCGACGCTGAACCCGGTATCTGAGCTTAGGGATATCGTGTTTCTGGCCGGGCTTCTGACCGGACCGGCCGGGACCCGGCAGGCCGGAGCCGATGCCAAGGCCGCGGCCTTGGCCGCGAATCTTTCCAGGCGGCTGCTGCCGGTGCTGATGGAGGCCAAGGAGGCCGAGGTGCGGACCGGCCGGATTGCTGCGGAAACGCAGCTGACCTATGCGCTAGCGGCCGTGCTGATCGGGGCTATCGGCGTCTTTGTCGCTGCCCGGTTCGTGCATATGCCGATGGAGCGCTTCATCATCAGCGCGCAGTCGGAGATCGAGGCAAGCCAGCGCAAGGCAGAGGCCGCGTCGGAGGCGAAGTCCGTATTTCTGGCGACGATGAGCCACGAGATCCGGACGCCGCTGAACGGTGTGCTGGGCCTGGCGGAGCTGCTGAACGATACCGAGCTTGATGACAAGCAGCGCCATATGATCCGCATGATGATCGTCAGCGGAAACTCCCTGCTGAGCATCATCAACGACGTTCTGGACTTGTCCAAGGCCGAGGCCGGCAAGCTGGAGATGGAGGCCGAGGCGTTCAATGTCCGGGTGCTGTGCCTGGAGGTCATTGACCTGTTTTCCGCGCGGGCCCAAAGCGCGAATATCGACCTGAGACTGAGTGAAGGTTCCGGGAGCGGCAATTGGCATGTGCTGGGGTACGGCACCGCGGTCCGGCAGATTGTTGTCAATCTCATCAGCAATGCATTGAAATTCACCGGGAACGGTTCGGTTGAGGTCAAGCTGCAGGAGCTGCCATCGGCGCAGGACGGCACGCGGACGATCCGGATTGCCGTGAAGGACACCGGGATCGGCGTTCCGCCGGAAGCCCAGGAACGGATTTTCGAGCAGTTCGCACAGGCCGATGCAACCACGACCACGCGGTTTGGCGGAACAGGTCTGGGCCTTGCCATTGTAAAGAACCTGACCAAGGCGGTCGGCGGCACGATTTCGCTGCGAAGCACAGAGGGCGAAGGGTCGGAATTCACCGTGGAGTTCCCGGTTGAAGCCGTTCCGCCCCCCGTTGAAGTTCCCCAGCCCGGACCGGTCGGGGCCGCTTTCAGCAAAAAGGTCCTGGTCGCCGACGACAACCGGGTGAATCAGATGGTCGCGGGCAAGATGCTGGAGCGTTTGGGCTGCACCGTGATGACTGCAGGCGACGGGGTTGAAGCCGTCGGGCTGGCGCGCAGCTGGGAGCCCGATCTGGTGCTTATGGACGTGCGGATGCCGGAAATGGACGGGCTTGATGCCACCCGGGCGATCAGGGCGAAGGAGCGGGAGCTGGGTCTGCCGCCGGTGCCGGTCATCGGTTTGTCGGCCAACGCGATGAGCGAACAGCGTGCCGAGGGCCTGGCCGCGGGCATGGACGACTATCTTGCAAAACCGGTCAACAAAGCGGCGCTTGCCTCTGCCCTGACCCGCCTGTGGCCGGAAGAGGCCCGCGCAAAAACTGAAGGAAGCTCAAAATGCGCCTGACGACGATCGCAGCAGCCCTGGCTGCTGCGGCTGCGATGGCTGTTCCCGCCGCAGCCGAGCCCGGCCGGATCTTGCTGTACAACTGGAGCGGCTACATCGCCCCGGAAACCGTTGCGGGTTTCCAGGAAGCCACTGGCACCAGGCTTGTCCTGGATACCTACGGCGAAGCCGATGAGGCCGAGGCGCGGCTGCTTGCCCGCGGCACCGGTTACGGCCTGGCGGTGGTGTCCTCGGAAACCGTCGGCCGGCTGGTGGAGGCGGGCGCGATCCAGCAGATCGGCGTGTCGGGCATCCCGAACGCGGCGGCCATCGACCAGCAGCTGCTGCAGCTGTACCTGGACGCCACGCCGCGGGCAGAAGGCTATGCCCTGCCGTATCTTTGGGGCACCACCGGCATCGCCTACGACCGCAGCGCGGTGCTGGAGCGCCTTCCGGACGCGCCGCTTGACAGCTGGGCGCTGGTGTTCGACCCCGCCAACGCCAGCAAGCTTGCGGACTGCGGCATTACGATCGTCGATTCCGTTGAGGAGGTTGTGGCGGCCGCGCTGGTCTATCTCGGCTTGGATCCGCAATCGCGGTCAGAGCAGGATCTGGAGGCGGCCTTTGAGGTGCTGTCCGCTATCGCCCCATATGTCCGGTCGTTTGATGTGGATCAGTATGACGCGCTGCTGGGCGGCGAAGTCTGCCTGGCAGTTACCTGGAGCACCGACGGGCTGGCGCCGCTGCTGGAGCAGGGAACGGACCGGTATCATTATGTGATGCCCCGGGAGGGCACCAATCTGTGGGCCGACCTTTTTGTTATCCCAAGCGATGCCGGCGATCTTGAGGCCTCGCATCAGCTGGTGGATTTCTTGCTCCGGCCGGACACAATGGCGCAAGCGGCGCTGTTTACCAATGCCGTCAGCAGCATCACGTCCACGCGCGCCGAAGCCGGCAGCCCTGGCCGTGAGATCCCTGCCGTCACGCTGCCGCCAGAGGTCCGCGGCAGGCTCTATCTCGTCACCCCCCGCAGCGGGGAGGAGAAGCGCTTTCTGGATCGCCGCTGGAGACGGCTGCAGATCGGGATGTAACTGCATCAGGCGGCAGGGCGGCTTTCACCGCCGCTTTGGCTGTCCGGTGAAAGCGCGCAAAGGCTCCCGTTTCCGGAGGCCGCTTGGCGCGCGGCGCCGGCTGCGATGACGCGGCTTTGGCTCAGGCCGGGGAAAGACCGCAAAGGCCGGGCAAACGGCCGGGGTGTCAGGTGTGCGCAGCGGGAAATTCGACGATCCGCCAATAGCGGCCGATCATTCCAACAAGCTGCAGAAAATCGCGCCCGGCCGTTTCCTTGACGATATAACCCGCAGCATTCAGGCCATAGGCCGCGTCGATATCCTGGTCATGGCTGGAAGTGGTGAGGAAAAAAACCACTGTGCTGCTGAGCTCGGGATCCTCTCGCATTTCCCGGACAAGTTCGATCCCGTTCATGCGGGGCATGTTAATATCTGCCAGCAGCACAAACGGCGCCTTGATCCGCTCTTTGCCGCCTGTTCCCCGCAAATAGTCCAGAGCCTCGACGCCATCGACCGCCCGGGTGATACCATTGGCGACCCGTGCCTTGCGGAAGGCCCGCAGGACCGCTTTGGCATCGCCGTCGTCATCTTCGGCCAGAAGCACCTTCAAGTCCCCGTGGGGGCGGGCTCGGCTATCGCGGGTTTCCATCTCAAGCACCTCCCTGCGGAACCTCCTGCTGCTTGGGCCAAGTGAAGCTGAATGCGCAGCCTTCTCCGGGAGACGACCGGACCGAGATCGTGCCGCCTGCGCGCTCCAGGTGCTTCTTGATGATCGACAGGCCGATGCCGCTGCCCTCGACCTCGTCGCGCGATTTCAGGGTCTGGAACATCTTGAAAATCTGGTCGTGGAATTCGGGGGCTATGCCGGGGCCGTCATCAGCGACCGAAAACAAGTAGTGATCCCCGGCGTCCTCCACACTTATGTCGACCGTGCCGCCGCCGCGATCATTGTGCTTGATCGCGTTGGAAATCAGGTTTGCGAATATCTGTTTCAGCGGCATGTTCGGCAATTGGATGGCGCCGAAGCCGGGGGCGGTATTTATGGTGAACCCCTCCGGCTGGTCGATCAGCATCAGAGCTTCGCGCATCAGTTCATTGCCTGGCATGGTTTGCTTGTATCTGCTGTCCTGCTTCCGGCCGGCCCGGGAATATTCGAGGAGGTCATCCAGCAGCCGTTCCATCCGCGCCACACGCGAGCGGAGCAGTTCCAGATTTTCGCGGCTGTCCTCATCCAGCTCTTCTGCCAGGTCTTCCTCCAGCCAGCTGGAGGCGTTGGCGATAACCCGGAGCGGTGCCCGCAGATCGTGGGAGGCGACATAGGCAAAATCATCCAGGTCCCGGTTTGACCGGGCCAGTTCCTCCATGATGCGCTCCCGTTCCGCTTCAGTGCGCTTTTGTTCGGAGATGTCGCGGACAATGCCGCAGAACAGTACGTGATCTTCGACCCGGACCTTGCTGACCGAAAGGTGCAGCGGAAAGGTGCTGCCGTCCTTGCGCTGTCCGCGCACTTCGCGGCCTTTCCCTATAATCCTTCTCTGGCCGGTACTGTGATAATTATGGAGATATCCGTCATGCGCCGAACGGTCGGGTTCGGGCATCAGAATTCTGACATTCCGGCCAATGGTCTCCTCGGGGCCGTAGCCAAATATGTCTTTGCAGGCACGATTGTAGCTCAGGATGGTGCCCTGCGGATCAATGTTGATCAGGCCTGCGATGCTGTTGTCCTGAATCGCCGCCAGCTCATTCTGTTTCTGTTCGAGCGATGCCTGGATGGATTTCTGCCGGTAGACAACGAAGGCCAAGGCCCACAGGGCGATTACTGTCAGAATCCTGTTGGTCAGCACAATCCATTCATCGATTCCGGCACGGGGAAACAGCAGGTACCCAAGAACCGTGAGCGCGGTTCCGGCCGCGGCATAGGTGTAGGCCTTGGCGGGCTTGCCAGCCCAGACGGCGCAAAGGACAACAGCGGTGTATATCAGGCCTGCCGCCACCCCGAGCGGTGTCAGGTAGTCGAACACAAAGCCTGCGGCGACAAGCAGGGCTGCAGTGAGTTGCGCCCGGGTCTCAACGCTGCTGCGGCAACGCGGGGGCTGGTCTGCTTCAAAGTGCCTGGCAAGGGTGCTGGCAAGGGTCATGTCTGTCGCTTCCCGTTTTTCCGGGCGTCGGGCCGGCGGCCAAATCGCAGGGCAACGTGGTGCCGCATACCGGAGCGCAGCCGCGGAGCCGCTTGATCAGGCCAGGCTCATGGTACAGCCTCCCGGGAGGCCTCTCAACACAATTGCAACTAAAAGTTGTTTCTTCGTTAAACCGCCGGGCTTTTGCCGCTCATGGCCAGGGCGCGCCACTGCCCGCTGCGCCGCAGGCTGGTTGGCGGTGTTAAGAGATTTCTGTCGAAATCGCGCTACTCCGTTCGCGAACACAAAGAATCAGGAATGCGCGGAGAAGTTTTTTGTTTTTCAAATTCAAGGCAGCACAGCCGGCGGAGCAGGATAACGGTGCCAGGCTCATTGCAGACATGGTCGACGCCACTCAAGCCACGGTTCAGTTCACGCCGGATGGCACCATTCTGACGGCAAACGGCAATTTCCTGGCCGCGCTAGGCTACCAGCTGGAAGAGATCACGGGGCAGCATCACGCCATGTTCGTGGCACCGGAGCTTGCCGCCAGCACGGACTACAAGGATTTCTGGGCGGGCCTGGCGTCGGGTAAGGTTTTCACCGGGCAGTTCCCGCGCGTGACCAAGGATGGCACCACCCTTTGGGTCCAGGCCACCTATGCGCCTGTCACCGGAGATGGCGGCGCTGTTGAGCGTGTGGTCACAGTGGCCACCGACGTGACAGAGCGGCGCCTCGGCCTGCAGGAAATCGCCCGGGGGCTGGAGGCGATGAGCCAGGGCGACCTGGGGGTCCGGGTGGCGCTGTCGGAGCAGGCGGACATCGCGGCGCTGGGCGAGGCGTTCAACCAGTCGGCCCAACAGCTGGAAACCGCAATCGGGTCCGTGACGCAGGTGTCTGAGGCCGTGGAGCGCACCGCGGAAGAGATTTCCCGATCGGCCGGCGATCTGTCTCAGCGCACCGAGAGCCAGGCGGCAACCCTGGAGCAAACCGCCGCCGCCATCGAGGAGCTGACCGGCACAGTGCATTCCTCCGCAGAAGGCGCGGAAAAGGTGGAGGTCATCGTGAGCGACGCCAAGACCGCAGCAGAGCGCAGCGGCCGGGTGGTGACGGACGCCGTCGCGGCGATGTCGCAGATTGAGGCGTCGTCCGAGGAAATCGCCAAGATCATCGGGATGATCGACGATATCGCCTTTCAGACCAACCTGCTGGCCTTGAATGCCGGGGTGGAGGCGGCCCGGGCCGGCGAGGCAGGGCGCGGCTTTGCCGTTGTCGCCTCGGAAGTGCGGGCGCTGGCACAGCGCTCCGCGGGGGCAGCCGGCGAGATCAAGCAGCTGATCAGCCAGAGCAAGCAGCAGGTGGCCGGCGGTGTGGACCTGGTTGGAAAGACCGGCGAAGAGTTGCAGCAGATCATCGAAAGCGTCGGCAATATCTCGGCCCACATCAGCGGCATTGCGGCGGGGGCCAAGGAACAGGCAGCATCGCTGAGCGAAATCAATCTGGGTGTCTCGCAGCTGGATCAGGTGACCCAGCAAAATGCCGCAATGGTGGAGCAGGCCTCTGCGGCCAGCCGCCTGTTGTCTTCCGATGCCAGCCAGCTGACGCAGGAGGTCTCCAAGTTCAGGGCGGCCGCAAGCCCGGCTCCGGCGCAGCGTCCGGTCCAGCGGGCGCCTGTTACCGGGTTTCAGGACCGGGTGGCCCCGGCGGCTTCACCCGCTGCTGCGCAGGTGCTGCCGGCCGCCCAGGGCTGGGACGATTTCTGAGATGTCCAACGGGCGCCGCTCCGTTGCGGCGTAGTCCCGGGGGGGCTGTAAACTGGCCCCGCCGGGGCCGCCTGCGGGGCCATATTCGATAATGCGGTGCCGCTCCGCCCCGGGGCACGGCCCGCTGAGGTCTACGAGGGGGAAGGGCGGGGCTACGGCGGCAGCGTCACACCTCCACTATATATATATGAGTGCGGATTTGAGAGTGCGGGGACCGCAGAGCGGTTTCCCGGCCCAGCCGCTCCTTGCCAGGTTTACGGAGGAGGGCCGGAGACGCCGGCCCGGCGGCCGGGCTGATCAGCAAGGTGGAGGTCTGTGCGCTCCCCGGTCTCTGCGCGCGCCGCGCAGGCATAAAGGAACGCTCCTGTCATATGAGGCCATTGGCGTGCATGCCTTGTTCAGCTCTCCGGCGGCTTCTGCGGGGCGGGCTGCGCGGAATCAGCAAGGTTGCGGTTCTGGTTGCGGAGTAGATTCGACTCGCCTCTCCTGCTCGGCTTGTGTGCTTCAAGTCTCGGCCCCCAACATCTGGTAGCGCCTTGCAACACGAGTCCCAAACTCACCTTTCCCTAATCTTTGAACGTTTGGATCTGCGGACTGAAGTCGCAGGAAAATCGCGTGCAACATATTGATTTTACTTAATTTCATAGTGGTGAGACCGAAAATTCGCCAAAACGTCAAAAAAGGGGTTGCGACTCCCTGCTGCTCACCATAGAACA
>NZ_JBQKUH010000058.1:0-27300 GCF_054968485.1 Leisingera sp. G5_S3_59_S7 | reverse complement strand
TTTGGGCGCAGGTGTTCCGCTTGCCGGCTGGGCGGAGTAGCTTGGGCGCATGGAATCGGCATTGGATTACTTGAGCGCCCGGGCGCTGTTGGAGTGGCAGGCGGAGCTTGGCGCCACCGAAGCGCTGTGCGACGCGCCGGTCGACCGCTACGCGCTGGAGCAGGCCCCGCCCAAGCCCAAGCCGGGCGCCGCGCCGGCGCCGCCGCCCAAGCCCAAAGAGGTGGATCCGGTCGAGGTGGCGCAGAAGGCCGCCAAAGCAGCTGCATCGCTGCCGGGTTTGCGCGATGCGCTGGAAGCCTTCGACCATTGCGACCTGAAGCGGGGCGCGCGCAATCTGGTGTTCTCGGACGGGCAGCCGGGCGCGCGGGTGATGATCATCGGCGAGGCGCCGGGCCGGGAGGAGGATCTGCAGGGCAAGCCGTTTGTGGGCCGCGCCGGGCAGCTTCTGGACAAGATGCTGGAGGCGATCGGGCTCAGTCGCGCCGAGAGTGTCTATATTACCAATGTGCTGCCCTGGCGGCCGCCGCAGAACCGCGATCCGCTGCCCGCCGAGATCGCCATGCTGACACCTTTTCTGGAGCGGCATGTGGCGTTGGCGGAGCCGGATATTCTGGTGCTTATGGGCAATATCAGCTGCCAGGCGGTGCTGGGCAAACGCGGCATCACCCGGCTGCGCGGCAAGTGGGACCAGGCCTGGACCAAGCCGGTGATCCCGATGTTCCACCCCGCCTATCTGCTGCGCCAGCCGTCTCAGAAGCGGCTGGCCTGGGCAGACCTGCTGGAGCTGAAGGCGCGGCTGGCCAGTTTATCCTGAGGTCGTTTCATGAAAATCCTGGCGTTCTCCGACCTGCACCTTTCAGCCCCCCACGCGGCGGATATCGTGGCGGCCAGCGCCGAAGCGGATCTGGTGATCGGCGCCGGCGATTTCTGCAATTGCCGTCAGGGGATGGACCGGGCAGTTGCAATGCTGGCGGGTCTGAAGGCGCCGATGGTGGCGGTGCCCGGTAATGGCGAAAGCGCGGAAGAACTGCGTGCCGCAGGCTTCCCGGATACCACGGTGCTGCATGGTGAAGGCGTGGAGGTCGAAGGCCTGCGCCTGTTCGGGCTGGGATACGGCGTGCCGGAAACGCCCTTCGGCAGCTGGTCCTGTGACCTCAGCGAGGTGCAGGCGGCGGCGATGCTGGCGGCCTGCGGCCGTGCGGATATCCTGATCTGCCATTCACCTCCAAAGGGGCTGGGCGATGTCACCTCCGGCGGGATGTCTGTCGGCTCCACTGCAGTTAGGGCGGCGGCAGAGCGGATCCAGCCGCAGCTCCTGCTCTGCGGCCATGTGCATGATTGCTGGGGCTTCCGCGGCAGCCTAGGCAGGACGCAGGTGGCCAATCTGGGCCCCGGGGTAAGCTGGTTCGAGGTGGAGCCATGAGCGCCGCTGCGGCCTTGCCGGCGTGTGTCCCGGCGGCCCCGGCGCTGAACCGGATGCCAAGGGCGGCTCCGGGCCGGAATTGTTGCAGGGCTGGCGGTACGACCGGCCATTATGGAGAGGACGCGACTGGAAATGTCCCGGATTGACGAAAACATGGACTTCATCCCGGTCCGCATCGCGGTGCTGACGGTATCGGATACCCGCAAGCTGGAGGACGACCGCTCGGGCCAGGTGCTGGTGGACCGGCTGGCCGAGGCGGGCCACGTGCTGGCCGCCCGCAAAATCCTGCCGGATGAGCGGGCGGAGATTGCCGAGCAACTGCGCGCCTGGGTGGCGGACCCGGAGGTGGATGTGGTGGTCTCAACCGGCGGCACCGGCCTGACGGGCCGGGACGTGACGGTGGAGGCGCACCGGGACGTCTATGAAAAGGAGATCGAGGCCTTCGGCACCGTCTTCACTCTGGTCTCAATGCAGAAGATCGGCACCAGCGCGGTGCAGTCGCGCGCCACTGGCGGGGTCGCGGGCGGCACCTATCTGTTTGCGCTGCCCGGCAGCCCCGGCGCCTGCAAGGACGGCTGGGATGAGATCTTGTCAAAACAGCTCGATTACCGCCACCGGCCCTGCAATTTCGTGGAAATCATGCCCAGATTGGAGGAACATCTGCGCCGGAAGTGAGCGGCCGCGGCGTGTAACCTCGCAAACCCGTGCGGAGAATCATATATTTCCAACCGGGCACAAGGAATTTTACGCTTTGGCAGACCGCGTGCGCGGTCCCGGCAGCTGCCGCCACCGGAAGGGAGAAACATGCGCTTTTTGCGTCAGAGTGTGACAGGGGTTTTCCTGGCGGCGGTCACGGCGGCACTGCTGCTTTATGCCGGGCATATGATTTTCAGTGCAATCGAGGCGCAGCTGCACGCGGAGAAGAAAGCGCCCCCGGCGCGCGAGCGGATCTTTGCGGTCAATGTGGTGACGGCGGATCTGCAGACGGTGGCGCCGGAGCTGACGGCCTTTGGCCGTGTGGAGAGCCGTCGCACGCTGGAGCTTCGCACGGCCGTTGGCGGCCGGGTCGTGCAGCTGTCCGAGGATTTTGAGGAAGGCGGAACCGTCCGCGCGGGCGAAGTGCTGGTGCAGATTGACCCGGCGGATGCGCAGTCGGCGCTGGACCGGGCCGAAGCGGACATGATGGACGCCCGCGCCGAGGAGCGCGATGCGGGCCGGGCGCTGGTCCTGGCGCAGGATGAGCTGCAGGCCACGCAGGACCAGGCGCAGCTGCGCGAGCGGGCCTTTCAGCGGCAGGTGGATCTGGCGGACCGCGGCGTCGGCACCGCGGCGGCGGTGGAAACAGCCGAGCTGGCAGCGGTGCAGGCGCGCCAGGCGGTGATCTCGCGCCGTCAGGCGGTGAGTCAGGCGGAGGCACGGGCCGATCAGGCCGCCACACGGGTGGCGCGGGCGCAGATTGCGCTGGACGAGGCGCAGCGGGATCTCGACGACACAACGATCAAGGCCCGTTTCGACGGTACCCTGCAGGCGGTGAACTTGGTGCAGGGGCGGCTGGTCTCAGCCAATGAAAAACTCGCGGATCTGGTCGATCCTGACCTTCTGGAGGTGGCCTTCAGGGTGTCGACCGCGCAATACGCCCGGCTGCTGGACGCAAAGGGGCACTTGCTGCGGGCACCGGTGCGGGTGACGCTGGATGCCGACGGGGCGGGGCTGAGCGCGACCGGACGCATTTCCCGCGCCAGCGGCGCGGCGGGCGACGGGCAGACCGGGCGGCTGGTCTATGCGCGGTTGGAAACCGCGCCAGGTTTCGAGCCTGGGGATTTCGTCACCGTCAAGGTGACAGAGCCCGAGGTCGCCGCTGTGGCCCGCGTGCCCGCCTCGGCGCTGGGAGCCGATGGCTCTGTTCTGGTGCTGGGTGAGGACAACCGGCTGCAGGCGCTGCCGGTTGAGCTGGTGCGCCGCCAGGGCGATGACGTGCTGATCCGCGGTGCCGGGCTGGAGGGCCGTGAGATCGTCACCGGCCGCACGCCGCTTCTGGGCGCTGGCATCAAGGTGCGCCCGTTGCGCCGGGACGCCGGGGTCCAGGCCCTGCCGGAGCTGATCGAGTTGAGCGACGAGCGCCGCGCCCGGCTGGTGGCCTTTGTCGAGGGCAGCAGTGCAATGCCGTCTGAGATGAAGGCCAAGATGCTGCAGCAGCTGGCTGAGGCAAGAGTACCGGCGCAGCTGGTCTCCCGCATAGAATCCCGTATGGGAGGCTGAGGGCCATGGTCCGCAAACTCCCCCGGCCGGCCCGCGGGCTGTTCAGCTATTTCACCCGCCACCGCACTGCGGCAAATCTGCTGCTGGTGATCATGCTGGTGCTTGGGGCCGCTGCGATGCCCAACATGCGGGCCCAGTTCTTTCCCGATGTGATCGTTGAGCGCGTCACCGTCTCCGTCGAGTGGGAGGGCGCCGGGCCGGAGGACGTGGACAATGCAATTGTGCAGGTCCTGGAGCCGGTTCTGCTGGCGGTGGACGGGGTGGAGGAAACCTACTCCACATCGCGCGAAGGGATGGCAACGCTGACGCTGGAGTTCGAACCCGGCTCCGACATGGGACAGGCTGCCGATGATGTGCAGAGCGCCGTGGACGGCATCACCAGCCTGCCGGAAGAGGCGGAGGAGCCGGAAGTGCGGCGCGGCGCCTGGCGCGACCGGGTGACCGATGTGGTGATAACGGGGCCGGTGGGGCCCGGGCAGCTGGGCCTGTTTGCTGATGAATTGGTCGCCCGGCTGTTCGAAGCCGGCGTCACCCGCACCACAATCCGCGGGGTGGCTGCACCGGAAACCATCGTCGAGGTGCCGACCGCCAAGCTGATCACCCATGACATCACCATGCGCGAGATTGCCGAGGCCATCGCCGCCGAGGTCGACGCGGATCCCGCCGGCGACGTGACCGGCGCCAATGCCCGGGTGCGCACCGGCAGCGAGAAACGCCAGCCGGATGAGCTGGAAGCCATCGTCCTGCGCACCAATCCCGACGGCTCCGTCCTCACCATTGATGATGTGGCCGCGGTGCGGGTGGAGGGGGTGGACCGCAACCGATCATACTTCGTCGGGGAACACCCGGCGATGTCGATCCGGGTCGACCGCTCCGACCAGGGCAATGCCATCCGCCTGCAGCGCCAGGTGCAGGAGGTGGTCGCGGAAATGCAGGCAAGCCTGCCGCAGGGGGTGACGGCGCAGCTGATCCGCACCCGCGCCGAACACATCACCGACCGCCTGAATATGCTGGTTGACAACGGGCTGATGGGGCTTGCGTTGGTGCTGTGCCTCTTGTTCCTGTTCCTCAACACCCGCATTGCGTTCTGGGTGGCGGTGGGCATTCCGGCCTCGATGTTCGCCGCGGTGGCGCTGATGTATGCCGCCGGTATCACCCTCAATATGGTCAGCCTGTTCGGCCTGATCATCACCCTGGGCATTGTCGTGGATGACGCCATCGTTGTGGGGGAACACGCCGACTTCCGGGTGCGGCGGCTCGGCGAAAACCCCGTGCAGGCCGCCGAGAATGCCGCCCGGCGGATGGCGATGCCGGTCTTTGCGGCAACGCTGACCACAATCATTGCCTTCTTTGGCCTGACGCTGGTGGGCGGGCGGTTCGGCGAGCTGATCCGCGATATACCCTTTACCGTGATCGCGGTGCTGGCGGCCTCGCTGGTGGAATGCTTCCTGATCCTGCCCAACCACTTGGCCCATGCGCTGACCCATGCGCAGGCGCGGCACTGGTACGACTGGCCCAACCGGATGGTGAACCGCGGCTTCCGCTGGCTGCGCGACCACGCGTTCCGGCCGCTGATGGGGCTGATCGTCACCGCACGATATGCGGTGCTGGCCGGGGCATTGGCGATCCTGGCCAGCCAGGCGGCGCTGTTCATCAACGGCGATGTGCAATGGCGCTTCTTCAACGCGCCGGAGCGGGGCTCCGTCACCGGCAATTTCGCCATGGCGGAGGGCGCCACCCGCGCCGATACCCTTGCGATGATGCGGGAGATGCAGCGCGCAACAGAGGCGCTGGGCGCCGAATACGACGAACGCTATGGCCGCAACCCGCTGGATTTTGTGATGGCAGAGACGGGCGGCAATGCGGGCCGCGGACTGGCCGGTGTGGAAGGCAAGGAAGCGGATCTGCTGGGCGGCATCTCGATTGAGCTTATAGATGCCGACCTGCGCCCCTATTCCAGCTTTGCCTTTGTGGCGGAACTGCAGGAACGGGTGGCCCGCCACCCGATGGCGGAGACGGTTTCCTTCCGCAGCTGGCGCTCCGGCCCGGGCGGCGATGCGCTGGACGTGCAATTCGCGGGCGCCAGCGTGCAGACGCTCAAGGCCGCCTCCGAGGATCTGAAAACCGCGCTGCTGCGCTTCCCCGAGGTGTCCGCGGTTGAGGATAACCTGGCCTACGACAAGGAGGAGGTGATCCTGGACCTCACCCCGCACGGCCAGGCGCTGAATTTCACTATTGGCAGCCTGGGCCGGGCGCTCCGGGCGCGGCTTAACGGTATTGAGGCGGCTACTTATCCCGACGGGCCGCGCAGCGCGTCGATCCGGGTTGAGCTGCCGCGGAATGAGCTGACCGCCGATTTCCTGGAGCGCACCCTGATGCGGGCGCCCAGCGGGATTTATGTGCCGCTGGCCGATATCGTCTCGGTCACGCAGCGCACCGGGTTCTCCACCGTGCGCCGCGAAAACGGCATCCGGGTGATCAGCGTGACCGGAGATATCTCCGAGGATGATCCGGCCCGCGCCGAAGCGGTGATGCAGGCGCTGGAGGAGGAGATCCTGCCGGCGATCGCCAGCAAGCGACAGGTCGAATGGCGCCTTTCGGGACTGGCGGAGCAGGAGCAGACCTTCCTGCAGGAGGCGGGCACCGGCCTGATCCTGTGCCTGACCGGGATCTACCTGGTGCTGGCCTGGATCTTTGCCAGCTGGACCCGGCCCCTGGTGGTGATGGCGATCATTCCCTTTGGCCTGGTTGGCACCATCTGGGGCCACTACATGTGGGAGGTGCCGCTCAGCATGTTCACGGTGGTGGGCCTCTTGGGGATGACCGGGATCATCATCAACGATTCCATCGTGCTGGTGACAACCATCGACCAGTATGCCGAGGACCGCGGTCTGATTCCCTCGATTATCGACGCGGCGGCGGACCGGTTGCGGCCGGTGATGCTGACCACAATGACCACGGTTCTGGGACTGGCGCCGCTGTTGTTCGAACGCGCGCAGCAGGCGCAATTCCTCAAGCCGACGGTGATCACCTTGGTCTACGGCTTGGGCTTTGGCATGTTCCTAGTGCTGCTGGTGGTGCCGGCCCTGGTGGCGATGCAGAGCGACTTGTCGCGGCCAATGGCAGCCCTGCGCCGGGCCCTGCGGCACGGGGCAGGGCGTTTGCGCTGGCTGGTGCTGGGCACCGCGCTGGCGCAGCTTGTTTGGCTGGTGCTGACGCTGGGCTGGGCGATGGCCACCGGCGCGCTGCATCCGCTGCTGCGGACAGTGCCTGTGCTGGCGGCAATGGAGCCGGTGCGGGCCGGGCTGCTGGCCTGTGTCGCCGGGGCGCTGGTGCTGGCGCTGCTGGCCTATTTGGCCGGCGGCGCGGTTTACCGGTTTAGCGCCCGCCAGCGGGCCTGAGCCAGCCGGGCGACCTCGCCCACCTGATCCAGCAGCTGCAGGCCGCGGCTCTCGATCTCTGCGATGGGGATCCATTCGGCCTGTTCGGCATCGTCATCCGGCAACGGTTCGCCGCTGGCGTGCTCGCACAGGACAACGGTCAGCAGGTACTGCCGCTGCACCGCGCCCGCCTCAGCGCGGACAAGGACATCCACATTGGTGAGATATTCCAGCGGCCGGGCGGACACGCCGGTTTCCTCCATCAGCTCGCGCGCGGCGGCTTGCAGGGCGGTTTCGCCCATCTCCACATGGCCGCCGGGAAAGCCCCACCAGCCCGCGTTCGGCTCCTTGCCGCGCTGCACCAGGATCACCTGGTCCTGGCCGCCGAAATGGCGGCAGACCACGGCAATAGTGCCAAGCACCGGGCGCTGCGGGCTGTCGGTTGAGCTCATCCGGCGCTGCAGCCCTGAATGTCGACGGAGTGGTTCTGCCCCAGCACGGTGATCCGCAGCTGCGAGCGGTCGATGGCATAGGCGCTGCCATCGGCGGGCAGAAACTCGGTTTCCGCAACCAGCAGACCGCCCTCGCGCCGGGTGGTGGTCTCTCCGGCATAAAGATTGGGCGCGCCGGGTTCGATCACCGCGACCTCTTCGCCTCCGGCCGGGGGCATCGAAATGCGGGCGGTGACCTTCATGCCGTATTCAGAGGGGCGCAGGCTGCAAGCCGCATGGCGCACGCCGGCCTCCTTGGCTGACCAGGGGCGGCTCGCGAGCGCCGCGGCAATCGCCGGGTTGCGGCCCGCATCGCTGTCCAGCTGATGGTCAAAGCTCAGCTCGGCGGGCACGCAAACATCTTTACAGACACCCAGCTGCATCCGTCCCTTCAGCCGCACCGGCTTTCCGGCCGTCCTTGGGGTGATTTCCACCGGCAGCACCAGTTGGTCATGATAGCCGATGGTGCGGTAGCCGGAGGTCAGGAACACTTCGGGAGCAGGCCAGGTGATCGACAGCGCCCCCACATTGCGCGCACCGCGCCAGGAGAAGCTGGGCGGGATGCCGGCATCGCCGGGCGCACGCCAGTAGGTCTTCCAGCCGGGCTGCAGCTTGACCCGCAGTGCGCCCATGTAGGTGCCGCGCGGGGTCAGGCCGCCGTCCAGCACTTCGATTTCCACGATGTCGCCTTCGGCGGCGCCGGACAGGGCTGGTGTCCCGGCTGCCAGGGCAAGCAGAGACGCCGCGCAGGCCGCAGCTTTGGTCAAAGTCTTCCTCATGCACAGATACATGCGCCCGGCAACGCGGTTTGCCAAGTCACGTTCCGGTCATTTGCCGCTCATCGCCCTGTGTTTGCGGCAAATTTGCCGGAGGCTTCACCGCCCGGCGCATTTGCGCCCCTTGCGTGCAGGGCGGCTGCGCGTCATGGTGGGGGGAGGCAGCAGAAAGACGGAAATTCATGGATCTGACTGGCAAGCTCTTGATTGCAATGCCTGGAATTGGCGACCCCCGGTTCGAGCACGCGGTGGTATTCCTGTGCTCGCACGGCGAGGAGGGGGCGATGGGGCTCATCGTCAACAAGCCCGCCGACGGCGTGGCGCTGGGCGATTTGCTGGAGCAGCTGGACATGGGCGGCGAAGGCAGTGCTGCGGCGGCTTTGCCGGTGCGCTTTGGCGGCCCGGTGGAGACCCAGCGCGGCTTCGTGCTGCACACGCCGGATTACGAATCGGATGTCAGCTCGCTGAAGGTTCCGGGCGGCTTTTCGATGACCGCGACGCTGGACATCCTGGAGGATATCGCCGGCGGCGAAGGTCCGAAGGACCTGCTGGTGCTGCTGGGTTATGCCGGCTGGGGGCCGGGCCAGCTGGAATCGGAGATTGCGATGAACGGCTGGCTGACCGCAGAGGCGAGCCCCGAGCTGGTCTTTGGCCTTGCCGATGACAGCAAATGGGAAGCTGCGCTGAAGACACTGGGCGTCGATCCGCTTACGCTTTCGGCCAGCGCAGGCCACGCCTGACACGGGCGGCTGGAGAGGCCGCTGTGTCCCGGGCAGAGGAGCGCTCCCGCCCTTTTCCGGTCATTATTGATGGGGTTCAAAGGGGCGGGGAGGTTTTTTGAATTACTGCAGGCCGGCTGCTGGACCCTGCCGCTCAATCCCGCGGTGCGGAGGCGCGGCGGAGGCGGTCGTTGATGGCTTCGCCCAGCCCGCGCTCCGGGATCGGCGCCACGGCGATCGGCTTGCCGAGCGCGTCCAGCTTGTGCAGGTGGCCAAAGAGATTGGCCGCTGCCTCAGCCAGGTCGCCGCGCTCTGACAGGTTCAGGTCGCACGCGCCGGGCCCGAAGCCGAGGTAGAGTTCACCCTCTGCGGGGCCCGAAGCGTTCAGCCGCACAGGTGCGCCGGGGGCGTAGTGCGACAGCAGCTGGCCGGGCGCGGTCAGCGGGTCGTGCACATTGCGCACCGCCAGCTTTTGGCCCAGCACCGCCTCGATCTCCTCTGCCGCCAGGCCGCCGGGGCGCAGCAGAACCGGCTCCGGCCCTGCCAGGCCGATAATCGTCGACTCCAGCCCGACCCCGCAGGCGCCATCGTCCAGAATGGCGGCGATGCGCCCGTCCAGCCCTGCTTTCACATGCGCGGCAGTGGTCGGGCTGATCTTGCCGGAAGGGTTGGCAGAGGGGGCCGCCACCGGTCCGTCCAGCGCCCTGAGCAGCGCCTGGCCGGCCGGGTGCGCAGGCACCCGCACGCCCATGGTGTCCAGACCGGCCGTCACGAGCGGCGAAATCCCGTGGCCCTTGCGCAGCGGCAGCACCAGCGTCAGCGGGCCGGGCCAGAACGCCTGCGCCAGCGTCTCTGCCGTTTCGGTCCACACCACATAGCGCTGCGCGGCCTCCGCCGAATGCACATGCGCAATCAGCGGGTTGAAGGACGGCCGCCCCTTCGCCTCATAGATCGCTGCCACCGCTTCGCCCTGGCGCGCGTCGGCGCCAAGCCCGTAGACCGTTTCGGTCGGGAACGAGACCAGCTTGCCCTCCCGCAAAAGCTGCGCGGCGCGGGCAATGCCCGCTTCCGTTGCGGCAAGGATTTCGGTGCTTTGCTGGGGCATTCCGGGTGACGCGGCGTTTTGGTTGATTGAAACAGGCGTCCGATTAGGTAATCGGTCAAGCCACTGACCATAATAGGCCCGTGCCGGGAAGCCAAGACTGCCCGCGCCAGGACGCCCCCGAAAGACTGTCAAAGGACGCCCATGACCTTCCGTGCCCCCGTTTCCGAGTACGAGTTTCTGCTGAACAATGTTGTCGGCTATGGAGATGTTTCCGCCACAGACCGCTTTGCCGAGGCCCCCTCGGACGTGGTCAGCGCCATCCTCAACGAGGCGGGCAAGATGTGCGACGAGGTGCTGGCGCCCCTGCAGCGCAACGGCGACCTGACACCTGCCTACCTGGAGAACGGCGTGCTGCGGACCTCTCCCGGGTTTGCTGACGGGTTCAAAGCCATCTCCGAGGGCGGCTGGATCGGCATGAGCGCGCCGGAGGAATACGGCGGCATGGCGCTGCCGCTGACGGTTGCCACCGCGGTCAACGAGATGATGGCAGGTGCCTGCCTGTCACTGCAGCTGGCGCCGCTGATGAGCCAGGGCCAGATCGAGGCGCTGGAGCACCACGCCTCGGACGCGATCAAGGAGCTGTACCTGCCCAAGCTGATCTCGGGCGAGTGGTCGGGCACCATGAACCTGACCGAACCGCAGGCCGGTTCCGACGTGGGCGCGCTCAGCTCCAAGGCGGAGTCGAACGGCGATGGCACCTATGCGGTCACCGGCCAGAAAATCTTCATCTCCTGGGGCGACAATGATTTCTGCGAAAACGTCTGCCACCTGGTGCTGGCGCGGCTGCCGGACGGGGTGCCGGGAACCAAGGGCATCTCGCTGTTCCTGGTGCCGAAATTCCTGCCGGACGCTGATGGCAAACCTGGCAAGGCCAACGACCTGAAGGTCGTCAGCCTGGAGCACAAGATGGGCCTGCACGGCTCTCCCACCTGCGTGATGCAGTATGACGGCGCCACCGGCTGGCTGGTTGGCGAGGAGCACGGCGGCATGGCAGCCATGTTCACCATGATGAACAACGCCCGTCTCGGCGTGGGCGGGCAGGGCGTCGGCGCCGGAGAGGGCGCCTATCAGCACGCGCTGGCGTATGCGCTGGAACGCAAGCAGGGCAAGACCGCCAGCGGCTCCATCGTGGATCATGCCGACGTGCGGCGGATGCTGATGGAGATGAAGGCGGATCTTTTTGCCTCCCGCGCAATCCTGCTGGCCTGTGCCCAGGCGATCGACATGCAGACCGCGACGGGCGAGAAAGACTGGGCGGCCCGCGCGGCCTTCCTGACGCCGATTGCCAAGGCCTTTGGCACCGACACCGGCATCCGGATCTCAGAAACCGGGGTGCAGGTGCATGGCGGCATGGGCTTCATCGAGGAATCCGGCGCCGCGCAGTACTACCGCGATGTGCGGGTGACGGCGATCTACGAAGGCACCAACGGCATCCAGTCGATGGACCTGGTAGCGCGCAAGATGATGGACGGCGGCGAGACCGCCTTTGCCCTTATCGACGAGATCGAGGAGCGGGCGGAACGCGCCCGGGCGACCCATCCGAACATGGCCGAATCCGTGTGGCAGGCCTGCGAATCCCTGCGCGAGGCCACCGAGTGGCTGGTTGCGCAAGAGGACATTCAGGACCGCTTTGCCGGCGCCGTGCCGTATCTGCGCGCCTTTGCCCGGGTGCTGGGCGGCCATTACCACCTGGCCGCGGCGATGGCGGATCAGGGCGGCCCGCGCGAAAAGCTGGCGCGTTTCTACATCACCCGGATGCTGCCGGAACATGCCTCGCTTCTGGCGCATGCGCAGGCCGGGGCAGGGGGCACCTTCGCTCTCAGCCTTGATGAGCTGGCAGGCTGACGCCGTGGCCGATATTCCCGACGTTTCGCCCCGCACCCCGTGGCAGGAGCCGCCTGCGCAGGGCGAAGCGATCGAGGTGGCCGACGGCGTCTTGTGGATGCGCCAGCCGCTGCCAATGAAGCTGGACCACGTCAACATCTACGCGCTGGATGACGGCGACGGCTGGACGGTGATCGACACCGGCTTCAACACCCGCAAAAGCCGGGCGATCTGGGACAGCCTGATGGCGGGCCCCTTGCAGGGCAAGCCGGTGCGGCGCGTTGTGGGCACCCACCATCACCCCGATCACATCGGCCTGGCCGGCTGGTTCCAGAGCCAGCACGGCGCTGAGCTGGTCACCACCCGCACCGCTTGGCTGTTTGCCCGGATGCTGACGCTGGACGTGCAGGAGGTCTGGCCGGAAGAAACCTTGGCCTATTACCGCAGTGCGGGCATGGCGCAGGAGATTTATGAAAAACGGGTCAATGACCGGCCCTTCAACTTTGCCGACACAGTGCATCCGATGCCGCTGGGCTTCACCCGGATCAAGCAGGGTGACGTGATCCGCATGGGCGGGCGCGACTGGGACGTGCACACCGGCAACGGCCACGCGCCGGAGCACGCAACCTTCTGGAGCCGCGATGACAACCTGGTGATCACCGGCGATCAGATCCTGTCGACCATCAGCCCCAATATCGGCGTCTACGCGACAGAGCCGATGGCCGATCCGCTGGGGGAGTGGCTGGAGGCCTGCGAGCGGCTGTCGAAGCTGGCGCGCCCGGATCACCTGGCCTTGGGCGGCCACAAGCTGCCGTTCACCCGCCTGCCGCTCCGGATGCAGCAGCTGATCGGCAATCACCACGGCGCGCTGGACCGGCTGATGGACCACTTGTCAGAGCCGCGCACCGCCGCCGATTGCTTTGCCCCCCTGTTCAAGCGCACAATCGGCGAAGGCGAGTACGGGCTTGCACTGGTCGAGGCCGTGGCCCATGTAAATCATCTGTACCACACCGGCCAGGTGACGCGCTGGGAGCGCGAAGACGGCGCCTGGCTCTATCAGCGCAAGGGGTGACGCACCCCGGACAAGGGGGAACCATGACCGACGAGATTTCAACCAGCGCCGAAGCTGCAGAAGCCGCGGTGCTGCCGTGCGTGCATGAGGTCCACTCTGACCCGGATGCTTGTGCCGGGCTGACCGAGGTGCCGGAAAAACTGCAGAAGCCGGACGCCGCCAAAAGCCCGGCGCGCTGGGCCTATGAGCGCCTGATCCTGTATATCCAGAACTTCGAGAAGCAGCTGGATGCCGAACACGAGGTGGCGATGGGCTTTGCCGGCGGCAACGCCGGGGTGCTGCGAATCGAGGGCATGGGCTATTTCGACCCCGACATCATCACTTTCTACGGCAGCGAGGGCAGCGGCTCCAGAACCCAGCTGGTGCAGCATGTCAGCCAGCTGAACGTGATGCTGCGCGCGGTGCCCAAGGCGCGCCAGGAGGCGCCCGCCAACCGGATCGGCTTCCGCCTGGCGTCCGACCTGCAGCAGGATTGAGGCCCGCGCCCAGGGGCCGATTCGGCGCCGGACCAGGACACAGCGCAGCAGCGGCCCGGATTGCCGCTGCGGCAGCAGCTTTCGCGCCTCATTTCTGTCAGATGCGCCCGATTGACGTGGTGACAGAGCGGCGCAAATCCAGTAATCACCGGAAAAATGCACGTGAATTGAGGGAAAACTCACATGGCTGAACATCAGCACGGCACCATGGACACCACCGTTCAGGAAAAGACCTATTCCGGCTTCCTGACCTTTGTGACCCGCTTCAGCATCGCGCTGGTCATCTTTGCCATTTTCCTGGCGATTTTCGCGTCCTGATTTTCTGAACGGGGATTTCCTTGATGCGCAATCTGCTCTGCCTTGGCGCGGTCCTGGCCGCGCTTGCGGGTTGCGCTGCGCCGCAGCAGCCCAACGCGGATGCTGAAACCCTGGCCCGGGTGGCCTACCGCCACCCCGGACCGCCTGCGCTGACCCTGTACACAATGATCAACAACCGCACCGGGCGGGGCGGCCACACGTCGCTGATGATCAATGCGTCCGAGCGGGTGATTTTTGATCCCGCAGGCTCGTTTTATGCCTCCGTGGTGCCGGAGCGGGACGATGTCATCCACGGCATCACACCCGCTGTGGAGAAGGCATACCGCGGCGCCCACGCCCGCAGCACCTATCACGTCGTTGTTCAGCGTATCGAGGTCACTCCGCAACAGGCGCAGAAAGCCTACCAGCTTGCTAAAAGCAACGGCCGGGTGCCGGGTGCTTTCTGTGCTCAGGCGACCATTGGCATCCTGCAGCAGGTCCCGGGGTTCGAAAGCCTGGACCGCACCTTCTACCCGGAAAAACTGGCAGAGCAGTTCGGCCAGCTGCCGGGTGTGGTGACAGAGCGCTATTACGAAAACGACAGTGGCGATTTGCAGGCGGGCCTCGCCAAAAGCGACGCCGCGCTCAGCGCCGCTTCAGAGTGATCGCTTTCCCTGGCGCGCAGCGCTAGGCGGCAAGATACAACAGCAGCAGCGACAGCCCGCCGGTGCCCAGGCCAATCAGCACGTTTCTGGTCAGGTAGCCCGCGGCAAAGGTCGCGGCCGCGGCGGCAAAATGCATCAGGCTGGGTTCTCCCCCGGACGGGGCCGGCCAGACCACCAGCGGCGCCACCAGCGCCGGAATGACCGCGACCGCCGTATAGCGCAGATGCCGCATCAGCCACTCCGGGATCGCGCGCCCGCCCATGAAGCCGATAAAGGCAAACCGCAAGGCGTAGCTGCCAAGCGCCAGTCCGATGATCACTACCCACAAAAGCGGTGCCGGAATACTGCTCATTTCGCGCCCTCCGTCTTGGCGTTCTTCCGCGCCAGCCACAACTCTGCCTGGGCGCCTGCCACCATGCCCGCAATGCCGGCCACGATCAGACCCAGGTTATAAGGCAGGGCAGCCGCCGGCAGCGAGGTGGCCACAGCCACGAAACAGGCCGCCACATGCGCAGGCGTACGCAGCATCGGCCCGATCATCGCCAGAAACGCCAGCGGCAGCACGAAATCCACGCCCCAGCTCTCGGGAATGCGGGTGCCGACCAGCGCGCCAAGCGCGGTGGCGATCACCCAGGCCGGGGTGATGATCGCATTGGTGCCAAAGAAGTACGCCACCCGCTGCGGCAGAGGCATGTCCGGTTCGGTCTCGAACTGCACGATCGACAGCGCATAGGATTGATCGACGATGAAATAGGCCGCTATCGCCCGCTGCCACATCGGTGCGCCGCCCAGGTACGGCGTCAGCGAAGCTGAATACATCGCCATCCGCAGGTTCACCGCCAGCGCCGAGATCAGGATGATGATCAGCGGCGCATTCTCCTGCATCAGCTGCAGCGCGGTGAATTGGGCGGCGCCAGCAAAGACCGTCAGCGAAAACGCAAAGGCCTCCGGAACGATCAGCCCGGCCTCTGCCGCCAGCACCCCGAACAGAAAGCCGAAGGGCGAGGCCATGAAGAGAAAGGGCGCGCTGTCGCGAAACCCCTTCCAGAAGGCCGATTTGGTGGTGGTGATTGCCATCTGCGCGTCCTAGATTGCGTTGAACCGGCCTAAGCCGGACGCAGAAGGAAAGCAATTGGTGAGTATGGATATCACGGCAGAATATCTGATCGCCCCCGGTGTCTCCGACCCGCGGCTGACACGCGCGGTCACCGGTGTCGACCAGAATGGCGAGGCCAGCGAGATTGCTGTGGTGGAGGAGCGCCCGCTGACCATCTTCCTGAATTCGCAGGAAATTGTCACCGCGATGACCATCGGCGACTACCCGGAATACCTGGCGCTTGGCTTTTTGCGCAATCAGCGGATGCTGCGTGACGAGGATGAAGTCACCCGTGTCGATTATGACGAGGATCTGGAAACCGTGGTGGTGCGCACCGCGGTGGAAACCAGTCACGAGGAAAAGCTGAAGAAGAAGACCCGCACCTCCGGCTGCGCGGTCGGCACCGTTTTTGGCGACATGATGGAGGGACTGGAGGACGTGCGCCTGCCCGAGGCCGAGGTCCGCACCTCCTGGCTCTATGCGCTGGCCCACAAGATCAACCGCACGCCCTCGCTGTACTTGGAGGCCGGCGCCATCCACGGCACCGTGCTTTGCCATCAGGACCGCCCGCTAGTCTACATGGAGGACGTGGGCCGCCACAACGCGGTGGACAAGATCGCCGGCTGGATGCTGTCAGAGCAGGCCGGGGCCGCAGACAAGATCCTCTATACCACCGGGCGGCTGACCTCCGAGATGGTGATCAAAACCGCGATGATGGGCATCCCGGTGCTGGCGTCCCGTTCAGGCTTCACCGCTTGGGGCGTGGAGATTGCGCGCGAGGTCGGCCTTACCCTGATCGGCCGGATGCGCGGCCAGCGGTTCATCTGCCTCTCGGGCGAGGAACGGCTGGTGCGCGACATGGATCCCAAGGACGCGCCGGCGGAAGACAAGAAGCACCGGCGGAAGAGTGCCGGATAATGGCTGGAGTATTGAACGCTAAGGGCGGTGCCCGTCCGCGGGCGGAAGCGAAGCGCCCGCCCATGGGGGCGGACGGGCGCTTCCCGGCGTGCTGCCGGGCGGAACAGAAGGATTTGGAGGGATATCATGTCTAGCGCTCCTCTCGGCGTAATCCTCGCAGGCGGCCTTGCGACCCGGATGGGCGGCGGCGACAAGGGGCGGCTTGAGGTCGGCGGCCAGAGCCTCCTCTCCCGCGTGATTGACCGGCTGGCACCGCAGGTTGCGGGCCTGGCGCTCAACGCCAATGGCGACCCTGACCGGTTCGCTGATCTGGGCCTGCCGGTCATTGCCGACTCGATTGAAGGCTTTGCTGGTCCGCTGGCAGGCGTACTGGCAGGCCTTGATTGGGCGGCAGAGCAGGGCGCGGATACCATCGTCACCGCCGCCGCCGACACGCCCTTCTTTCCGCAGGACCTAGTGGCCCGGCTGACCGCAGCAGCCGAAGGCATGGATCAGCCGCTGGTCCTCGCCACCACTCCGCGCACCGGCGATGAAGCGCTGAAATCCGGCGGGCGGAGCAAAGTGAACCGGCACCCGGCCTTCGGCCTTTGGCCCGTCGCTCTGCGCGAAGACCTGCGCGCCGCACTGCAGGGTGGCTTGCGCAAAGTGGTGCTCTGGACCGACCAGCATAATGGCCGCGAGGCGCTGTTTGAGGCTGATCCTTTTGATCCCTTCTTTAACATCAACACGCCTGAGGATCTGGCCAAGGCCGAGGCGCTCTTGAAATGAAGATCTATGGCGTCACCGGCTGGAAGAACAACGGCAAGACCGGGCTGATGGAGCGGTTGGTGGCGGAGTTCTGTGCCCGCGGCTTCACTGTCTCAACCATCAAACACGCCCACCACGCAACGGACGTGGACCAGCCCGGCACCGACAGCTTTCGCCACCGCCAGGCCGGCGCGTCCGAGGTGGTGCTGGCTTCTGCAGGCCGCGTGGCAATTATGCAGGAACTGCGCGGCGCGGCTGAGCCGCCGCTGGCAGACCTTCTGGCCCGCCTCAATCCCGTGGATCTGGTGCTGGTGGAAGGCTACAAGCGCGATCCCCACCCCAAGATCGAAGCGTACCGGCAGGCAGCAGGCACGGATCTGATCGCTCCGCAGGATCCCAGCATCCGGGCCGTTGCCAGCGACACCGCGCTGGAGCTGGACCGCCCGGTGTTCGATCTGGACGGCACAGCGGCGATTGCGGATTTCATCCAGGCGGAACTGGACCTGTGACCCCCTTTGACACCGTTCTGGCCGTCGACTGGTCCGCCGCCAAGCGCAAGCCCCAGCGGCCAAGCAAGGACGCAATCTGGCTGGGCGTGGCGCGCGGCGGCACCGCGGAAGTGCAAATTTACTGCCGCAGCCGGCAGGAGGCGGAGGCCTGGATCAGCAGCTTTCTGGAGCAAGAGCAAGCCGCGGGGCGGCGGGTGCTGGCGGTGTTCGACTTTCCATTTGGCTATCCGCGCGGATTTGCGCGCCGGGTCACCGGGTCGGACGATCCATTTGCCCTGTGGCAGTGGCTGGAAGAGCGTATTGAAGACTCTGATGACGGCAGCAACAACCGGTTTGAGGTGGCCTCGGAAATGAACCGGCTGTTTGCCGGCGCCGGCCCGTTCTGGGGCAAGCCGGATCAGACGCGTTGGCCGGACATTCCTTACCGCAAGGCCGGGATAAACTATGAGGACGTGGCGGAACGGCGCAGTGCGGATCTGGCGGCCAAGGCGGCCTCCTCCTGTTTCCAGCTGTTCTTCAATCCGACCGTTGGCAGCCAGGTCCTGATGGGGCTGCCGGTTCTGCAACGGCTGCGGCGCCGGCACGAGGCAGCGGTCTGGCCGTTCGATAAGGTTGCTGCTGCGCAAATTGTGTTTGCAGAAGTTTGGCCAGGATTGATCGAATCCGCGGTAAAGGCCGCCATGGCTCTTGCCGGCCCGGAAGAAATCCGCGACCGGGTGCAGATGCGGCTGTTGTCGCAAGCGCTCAGCCGCCTGCCCGCGGAGGAGCTGTCAGAAATGCTGGCCGCAGTGCCTGAGGAAGCGCAAGAGGAGGCTTGGATTTTGGGCACGGGACACGATGACCGCTTGAACGCGCTGGCCCTGGATGAGCCGGGCGGGCTGGCACCGCCGCCGCTCAGCAACGACTGTTTTGCCTTGCCTGCGGGTGTCGACTGGACTCCGGTGGATGACGCGCTGGCCTTGCTTAGGGACAGACTGGGACCGGTCACCGGGATTGAGACGGTCCCGCTGGCGGATGCTCTGGGCCGGGTGCTGGCAGAGGATGCGGTGGCCAAACGCTCTAACCCGCCGCTGCCGAACACGGCGGTGGATGGCTATGGGTTTGCAGGTGGCCGGGCAGAGGGGCCGCATGTGCTGCCTCTGGTGGACGGTCGTGCCGCAGCCGGTGTTCCCTATGCCGGTGCGGTGCCACCCGGCAGTGCCATCCGGGTGCTGACCGGCGCCGCGCTGCCCGACGGCGTCGATACGGTGATCCTGGAGGAAGACGTCAACACCGACGGGACCCGGATTGCCTTCAACGGCCCGCTGAAACAGGGCGCGAACACCCGCAAGGCAGGCGAGGACGTTTCCGCAGGCGAAGTTATCCTGCCCGCAGGCCGGGTTATCACGCCTGCCGATCTGGCGCTGGCCTCGGCCACCGGGCTGGCGGAGCTTACAGTGCGGCTGCCGCTGCGGGTGGGCGTGCTCTCCACTGGCGATGAACTGGTCGAACCCGGGGAGGCCGCAGGCAAGGGGCAGATTTTCGATGCCAACCGGCCTATGCTGCTGGCGCTGATCCGGCAGCTGGGTTTTGTGCCGGTGGATCTTGGTAGAGCTGCAGACGACCGTGCCGCGCTGCGCGCGCATCTTGATGGCGCTGCGGCGCAAACGGATGTGATCCTGACCTCGGGCGGCGCCTCTGCCGGGGACGAGGATCACATGTCGGCGCTGCTGCGTGAAGCAGGTGCCATGCAGGAATGGCGCATTGCGCTGAAGCCGGGCCGCCCGCTGGCGCTGGGTATGTGGCAGGGCACGCCGGTCTTCGGACTGCCGGGCAATCCGGTGGCGGCACTTGTCTGCACGCTGATCTTTGCCCGCCCCGCCATGGGTCTGATGGCAGGCGCAGGCTGGCAGGCGCCGCAGGCATTCGAGGTCCCCGCCGCCTTTGAGAAGCGCAAGAAACCGGGCCGCCGCGAATACCTGCGGGCGCGGATGCGGGACGGCAAGGCGGAAGTGTTCAAGTCCGAAGGTTCCGGTCGTATCAGCGGGCTGAGCTGGGCCGAAGGGCTGGTGGAACTCGGCGATGGCGCCGCAGACATCAAACCCGGCGATCCGGTCCGCTTCATCCCTTACGGCAGCTTTTCGATGTAAGCGGAGCACTCCCGCCCGCAGCCTGGCGCATCACTGATGCTTGCCCGCCGTTGGGCCGGGCGCCGCGCTGGCGCACGGCGCGCTGCCGCCCGCGGCTTTTTTCTGAACTGAATAAACCGATTGCCGGAGGCAAAGGCCCGTCGGGGCTGCTCCGTCAGTCGAAAGTCCCGGCCACCCGGCCCAGCAGCATGAAGGCGCGCGCGGTGCGGGTGTTGCCGAGCGCGGAAATCTCGCCATCGGTCGCGTCCGTTTCAAATTCCGCAAACATCTGGTCGAACCGGCGCAGGAAATGATGCGCGGCGTCGCGGAAGATCGGGTCCTGCTTCATCCGTGCCGCGGTCAGCGCCAGCGAGGTGCGGTCGCGCACGCCGCCAAGCGCCGCCACCGCGCGGCCGCGGGCGCCCTGGCCGAACTGGCGCCAGATCTCGGGGCGGGCCATGTCCGGCCGCAAGTCATCCATGTAGATGCCGTCCTGGCTGAGCAGCGTCAGCACATCCTGCGCCGCCTGGATCACCTGCGCCGCCTTGCGGTCGCGCAGCGCCGCGCGCAGGGCGGCAAAGCCGTCTTCATCCTCGGCGGTTTCCGGGAAGTTCAGGGCGCGGATGAACTGTTCCGCGGGCAGCGGCGGCGCGGTGTCCTCGGCCTGGGTGCCAAGCGCCAGCGAGCCTTGCCCGGCGGCGGTCATCTCGGCGGCCTCGGCGGGGATTGCCGGGCGCACCGGATTGGCGCGGCGGCTGGTGTGGAAGGTGGCCAGCGCGGTCTCAGTCTTGCGGGTCGCCTCGGCGATTTCCTCCAGCCGCTTGGCCATCGACGGCTCCGCCACCGCGGCATGCTGCTGGGCCTGGGCCAGATAGGTCTGCCGCAGCCCGTCGATGGCGGCCTGCAGCTGTTCGCTTTCCTCCCGCATCACCCGGGCCGAGCGCGCGGCAGAGGCCGCAACCCACAGCATCGCCAGCGGCAGCACCACCGCCAGCAAGCCGGTGATCAGATCGGTCCATTGCGACAGGCCCGCGCCTTCCGGAGCAAAGACGTAGAACGCAACTGCCGCTAGCAGCCACAGCGCCCCCAGCCCGATGGCCACCAGCTCGGCCCCGCCCAGCCCGTTGCCCGCGGGCGCCTCAAGGCTGCGCAGCGGACGTCCGCCTGCGGAGGTCGGGCTGGAGCCCGGGCTGTTGCTGGAGCCTGTCATGGCCATTCACCGCCTTGCAGATCAGGAATAGACGATCTTGAGAATCTCATAGGAGCGTTCGCCGCCGGGCGTGCGAACTTCGACACTGTCGCCTTCGTCCTTGCCGATCAGGGCGCGCGCGATGGGCGATTTGATATTCAGCAGGCCAGCTTCGATGTTGGCCTCATGCTCGCCGACGATCTGCCAGGTCTTTTCCTCGTCGGTGTCCTCGTCAACCACGGTCACCTTGGCGCCGAACTTGATCGCACCGTTCAGCTTGGCCGGGTTGATCACATCGGCCAGCGACAGGATGCCTTCCAGCTCTTTGATGCGGCCCTCGATGAAGGACTGTTTTTCGCGTGCCGAGTGGTATTCGGCGTTTTCCGACAGGTCGCCCAGCTCGCGCGCTTCGGCGATCGCCTGGATGATGGCCGGGCGTTCGACGGATTTCAGGTTCTTCAGTTCGCTTTCCAGCGCGGCGTGACCCGCCGGGGTCATCGGGATCTTTTCCATGTGGTTGGTCCAGGTCGCTCTATTGTTTTGTTCTTGTCACTACGAAAGCCGGAGCCCCGCAGCATAAGCCGCGGGGCGTCCGGTCCGGTTGACGAATACCTGACCCAATCCTGTGCCCGATTTCAAGTGGGCGCGGGGGCTGCCGGCGTGCAAATCCGCCTAACCGCGTGCTTTGGCCGGCTTTTCCACAGGAATGCGCAAGAAAACGCCATGCGCGGGCAGCCGGGGAAGCCCCGCTTGCCAGAGGATGTCAATCATATTGCACCGCCTCGTATTCGATGCCGTTTTCATCGTGGAAATAGAACCGGCGGCCCGGTTCATAGTCGCCGTGGTTCATCGGCGTGAACCCGGCCGCCTTCACGGCGGCCTCGGTGGCGTCCAGATCATCGACGATCACCGCCAAGTGGTTCAGCCCGCCCACGATGCGATAGCTTTCGGGCGCTTTGCCGGCCGGGGTGCGCGGGGTGTAGAGCGCCAGATAGCTGGTCTCCTCGCCCACATGCACGGAGTAGCCGCCATTCTTGGCCTCGCCCTGCCAGCGCACATGCCAGCCGAATACCTTTTCCATCCAGGCTGCTGTGCCATGGGGGTCCACGACGGTGACATTTGCATGTTCCAGTACTGCGCTCATCGGAATTCTCCTTTTTGCCTGAGCAAACCTGTTGATGCGACTCACCGTAATTCCTAAACCTAACTTTAGCTCAAGAGATTTCTTCAGGGAGTTTGCCATGCCCGCATCCGCCGGCATTTCCATCGGGTACCTGGCCGAGCGCACCGGTCTTGCGGTGTCCGCCATCCGCTACTACGAGGCGCAAGGCCTGGTGGAACCCTGGCGCAATGCAGGCGGCCAGCGGCGGTTTCACCGGGCCGACATCCGTCGGCTCAGCTTTGTCATGATCGCCCAGCAGTTCGGTTTTTCCCTGCCGGAAATCCGCGGCTTCCTCAAAAGCCTGCCGGGCAGCCGCACCCCCACCAAAGCGGACTGGGCGCGCATTTCGGACACCTTCCGCAGCCACCTGGACCAGCGAATCGAAACCCTGGTGAAATTGCGCGACAATTTGGACAGCTGCATAGGCTGCGGCTGCCTGTCGCTTCCGAATTGCAAACTTTACAACCCCGAAGACCGGGCGGCACAGAAGGGGCAGGGACCCCGTTACCTGATGGGAGACCGGCCCGAGACAGAGGCTGAGGCGGAAAATGGAGCTTGAGTGACGAAAATGGACGCACTTATTGTCTCAGTTGCCTGTTTTACAGGGGCCTGACGCAGAGTTTGGATTGACCAGCAGGGCTGGCAACCGCTAAGCAGCCGCGACACAAAATTGCGCCCGGTGGGGCCGGTAGCGAATAGAAAGCCAAGGAGCGCCGCAGATGGCCGAGATTGAACGCGAAGCGATGGAATACGACGTGGTGATCGTCGGGGCCGGCCCTGCCGGTCTGTCCGCGGCCATCCGCCTGAAACAGCTGGACGCCGACCTGCAGGTCGTGGTCCTGGAAAAGGGCTCCGAAGTGGGCGCGCACATCCTGTCGGGCGCGGTGCTGGACCCCTGCGGCCTGAACGCGCTGATCCCCGACTGGAAGGAAAAAGGCGCGCCGCTGAATGTGGAAGTCAAGGAAGACAACTTCTACATGCTGGGCGAAGCCGGCCATGTCCGCATCCCCAACTTCCCGATGCCGCCGCTGATGAATAACCACGGCAACTACATCGTCTCCATGGGCAACGTCTGCCGCTGGATGGCAGAGCAGGCCGAGGAAATGGGCGTCGAGATCTTCCCGGGCATGGCGTGCTCGGAACTGGTCTATGGCGATAAAGGCGAAGTGAAGGGCGTGGTTGCCGGCGAATTCGGCAAGAACCCCGACGGCACCCCCGGCCCGGCCTATGAACCCGGCATGGAGCTGCACGGCAAATACGTCTTCCTGGGCGAAGGCGTGCGCGGTTCGCTGTCCAAGGAAGTGATCGCCAAGTTCGGCCTGTCTGACGGCAAGGAGCCGCAGAAATACGGCGTCGGCATGAAAGAGATCTGGGAGATCGACCCGGCTAAGCACAAGGAAGGCACCGTCACCCACACCATGGGCTGGCCGCTGGGTTCCAACGCTGGCGGCGGGTCGTTCATCTACCACCTGGACAACAACCAGGTTTACGTGGGCTTCGTGGTGCACCTGAACTACAAGAACCCGCACCTGTTCCCCTACATGGAATTCCAGCGCTTCAAGCACCACCCGGTGGTGGCTGAGCTGCTGAAGGGCGGCAAGCGCGTGGCCTACGGCGCCCGTGCGATTACCGAGGGCGGCTGGCAGTCGATGCCGAAACTGGTGGCGCCGGGCGTGGCGCTCTTGGGCTGCTCCGCGGGCATGGTCAACGTGCCGCGCATTAAGGGCAACCACAATGCGATGCTGTCGGGCAAAGCCGCGGCCGAAGCCGCTTACGAGGCGATCAAGGCAGAGCGGTCCGGCGACGAGCTGGCGGCTTATGAAACCGACGTGCGCGACGGCGCCATCGGCAAGGACCTCAAGATGGTCCGCAACGTCAAGCCGATGTGGTCCAAGTGGGGCCTCACCGCCTCGCTGGCACTGGGCGGCCTGGACATGTGGACCAACAACCTGCTGGGC
Source organism: Leisingera sp. G5_S3_59_S7 (assembly GCF_054968485.1). NCBI lineage: Bacteria > Pseudomonadati > Pseudomonadota > Alphaproteobacteria > Rhodobacterales > Roseobacteraceae > Leisingera > Leisingera sp. G5_S3_59_S7. Next base: position 3,126 of record NZ_JBQKUH010000058.1, on the reverse strand, counting down.
TTCTCCTTCTTCGGCACCCTTGGCCACGGCAAGAACGACGCCGAGGCGACCGAGGAAGCCTCCAAGCACAAGCCCATCGACTATCCCAAGCCCGATGGCGTGCTGTCCTTCGACCGCCTGACCAACGTCAGCTTCTCGATGACCAACCACGAGGAAAGCCAGCCCTGCCATCTGCGCCTGGGTAATGAAGACACCCCGGTCCGGGTCAACCTGCCGAAATTCGCCGAACCGGCGCAGCGCTATTGCCCGGCCGGTGTCTACGAAGTGGTGGAAAAAGACGGCCAGCCGGAGTTCGTGATCAACTTCCAAAACTGCGTCCACTGCAAGACCTGCGACATCAAGGACCCGTCCCAGAACATCACCTGGACCACCCCCCAGGGCGGTGACGGCCCGAACTACCCCAACATGTAACGGGAAGTTTAAATTTTCGGCGCGCTTTCGCCGGATTTTATGGGGCGGCCCTTGGGCCGCCCCATTGCGTGTTGACGGGCGCCGCACTACCCTTTCTTAGAAGAGCAAGAGCAGTAAATCGTAAGGGGGTCCCCGCGTGCCCGTATCCATTCTTCGCAGCTTGACCTGTGCGGCCCTGATGGCCGCCGCCGCCCCCGCCGTGCAGGCAGAGGGGCTGGCCGGATCCTACCTGGCCGGACGCGCCGCGACCTATGACAGCGATTTTGCCGCTGCGGCGCTGTATTACACCCAGGCGCTGGCACGTGACCCGCAGAACCCGCTGCTGATGGAAAACGTGGTCTTCGCCCAGCTCGCCATGGGCAAGGCGGAACTCGCCGTGCCGGTCGCCGAACGCCTGCGCCAGACTGGCGCGCGCAGCCAGGTGGCCAGTATCGTTATTGCCGGCGGCCATGCGGCCGACGGGAATTTCCAAGCGCTGCTGGACCGCGATCTTGAACGGGAGGCGATCCACCCGCTGGTCGACGGGCTGCTGGAAGGCTGGGCGCATATCGGCACCGGCTCGGTGTCCAGCGCGCTCAAGACGTTTGACCGGATGGCCAAGGACAGCAGCCTGAAGCCGTTTGTGCTCTATCACCGGGCGCTGGCGCTGGCCTCTGCCGGCGATTACGGCGGTGCGGAGGAGCTTTTTGCCGCCGAGGACGGACGCTTGGCCAGCCTCAGCCGCCGTGCCGCGGTGGCGCGGGTCCAGATCCTGTCGCAGCTGGGCCGCAACGAGGAAGCCCGCGAGACGCTGCAGGCAGCCTTTGGCAGCCGCCTCGACCCAGGGCTGGAAGTGCTGGATGCGCAGCTGCAGGACGGTGAAACCCTTGCTTATACCATTGCACCTGGCCCGCGCGAGGGGATTGCCGAGGTCTTCTTTACCCTGGGGGCGGCGCTGAACGGCGATACTGCCAATGACTACGTGCTGATGTACGCCCGCATGGCGGCCTCGCTGCGCCCGGACCATGTGGACGCCATCCTGCTCAGCGCCAGCCTGCTGGACCAGCTGGGCCGCTATGAGCTGTCGGTGGCGACCTACAAGCAGGTGCCGCGCAGCCATCCGGATTACCACGCCGCCGAGCTGGGCCGCGCCGAGGCGCTGCGCCGCGCCGCCAAGCCGGATGCGGCGATCGAAGTGCTGGAACAGCTGACACGTGAATTTCCGGACCAGCCCGGCGTGTATGTCAGCCTCGGCGACCTCCTGCGCCAGCAGGAGGACTATGCCGCGGCAGCCCGGGCCTATGACAAGGCTTTGGCCAACTCGCCGGAGGACTCCGGCAGCCGCTGGTTCCTGCTTTACGCCCGCGGCATCTGCCATGAGCGGCTGAACCAGTGGGAGCAGGCCGAAGCGGACTTCCGCGCCTCCCTGGCGCTGGAGCCGGACCGGCCGCAGGTGCTGAACTACCTGGGCTATTCGCTGGTGGAGAAGAGCAGCAAGCTGGATGAGGCGCTGAGCATGATCGAGCGCGCCGTCGCGGCGCGGCCGGATTCCGGCTATATCGTCGATTCTCTTGGCTGGGTGCTGTACCGCATGGGCCGCTTTGACGAGGCGGTGGCGCATATGGAGCGCGCGGTGGAGCTGATGCCGGTGGATCCGGTGGTTAATGACCACTTGGGCGACGTGTACTGGGCCGTGGGCCGTGCGCGTGAGGCGGAGTTCCAGTGGAAGCGCGCACTCTCCTTCATCGACCCGGAAGACACTGACGGCGAGGCGGACCCCGATCGCATCCGCCGCAAGCTGGACATCGGCCTGGACGCGGTGCTGGCCGAAGAGGGCGCGAAACCCCTGAAGGTCGCCAATGGCGGCTGAGGTCTTTGCGCCCGCCAAGATCAACCTGACCCTGCATGTGACCGGCCGCCGGGACGACGGCTATCACCTGCTGGATTCCCTGGTGGTATTTGCGGACACCGGCGACCGGCTGCTGCTGGAGCCCGGCCCGGAGATGGCGCTGGAGGTCTACGGCCTGTTTGCGGACGGGGTGCCCGCGGATCAGCGCAACCTGGTTTGGAAGGCCGCCTCCGGGGCGGGCTGGACCGGGCGCATCAGCCTGGACAAGCAATTGCCCCATGGCGCCGGCATCGGCGGCGGCTCCTCCGACGCCGCCGCTGTCCTGCGCGCGCTGGCCGGGCAGGGCGCCGGCATCCCCCAAGACCTGCCACTGTCGCTTGGCGCCGATGTGCCGGTCTGCATGGCGGCCCGCGCGTCCCGGATGCAGGGCATCGGCGAGCAGGTCACGCCGGCCGAACTGCCGGAGCTGAACGCGCTGCTGGTCAATCCGGGCGTGCATGTGCCGACAGGCACGGTCTTCTCCGCGCTGGCCGCGCGCGACAACCCGCCGATGCCGGAGGGCATTCCTTCCTTCACCTCCGCCGGGGATTGCGCTGCCTGGCTCGCAGAACAGCGCAACGATCTGGAAGCCCCGGCGATCACCGCCGCGCCGGACATCGGGCGGGTCCTTTCAGATCTGCGCAGCTCCCGCCAGGCTTTGCTCGCCCGCATGTCGGGGTCAGGCGCCACCTGTTTTGCGCTCTACCCCACGAAAAAGGCCGCCCACATGGCGGCCTATGAGGTTGGGGCAGAGCATCCCGGTTGGTGGTGCAGCGCCGTCACGTTGACCTGATCCGCAGCCCCGCAAACAGGGATCTCCCGCCCGCGGGACAGCGCATCAAAGATGC